>JACMMK010000003.1 GCA_014379045.1 Burkholderiales bacterium | reverse complement strand
GGCGGTCGAGCTCGGCGCGGCGCTCGAGCGCGCGGTCGGGTCCGGCTTGCCCGCGTGTGTGAACGTGATGATCGAACGCCTCGCCGCGCCGACGTTCTCGCGCCGCTGACACCATTGATGCGCTAGCGGCGTCGGCTCCGCGCATCGAACGGCGGTCGCTGCACCACAGGCATCATGCGCGGCGCACCAGCTGATCGAGCGTGCGATCCCACGTCGCACCCGGAAACAGGTCGTTCAAGCGACTGTCGCTCAAGCGGAATACCTGCCCCAGCGGTTGCGCGATCACGGCGCGAAAATCGTGGCGGACCGGCAGATCACGGCCCTCGTTGAGATTGCCCTGGGCGAGGCCGTCCCAGCGCCCATGCACGCGCCCCCCGGTGATGCGGTCGCCGATCAGCCAGAACGCGTTGCCGCGGCCATGGTCGGTGCCGCGCGCGCCGTTCTCGGCGCTCGTACGACCGAACTCGCTCATCACCAGGATCACGTCTCCCGGCTGGTTGAAGTCGGCGCGAAGCTGCACGAGCGCGCGGGCCAGGTTGCCGAACTGGTTCGCGAGCAGGCCCTGCGCGCTGCCCTGGTTGGCGTGCGTGTCCCACCCGCCGGCCGAGATGAATCCGAGTCGCAGCGTGGCGTCGTTGCGCATCAGCGTCGCCAGGTGCTGGGCATCGAGCGCGAGCCCGGCGGCCGAGCCGGCGGCGCCGTTGTCGGCCGCGTTCATCTCGCTGGCGAGTTCCTTCGCGGTCATCAGCCGGCTTTCGACGCCTTCGCGAAACGCTTTCGACAGGCGGTCGTTCCCGGAGTAAAGATCGAGCAGCGCTTCGCGCGCGCGCTCGTTGCCGATAACGCCCGGTCGGGTTGCGCCCTGCCCCTTGGCGATCAGCCGCGTGCGGGCGTCGCCGCGCAGAATTCGCGGGTTCGCCTCGCCGATGCCGAGGGCGACCGCGGTGCGGCCGGGACCGGCATTCATCGCCGCGAGCCGGTTGATCCAGCCGGACACATCGCCGGTCTTGCCGGGCATGCCGATCTCCCACTGATGCTGGGCCTCGAAGTGCGAGCGGGTCGGATCCGGCGAGCCCGCCGCCGGGACGATCGCGAGCGATCCGTCCTTCCACATCGGCAGCACCGGCGCGAGCGCCGGATGCAGCGCGAAGCGCGCATCGAGCTCGATCGCGGTCGCCGCTGTGCCATCGGGCGCCGCGACGGCGATGTTCGGACGCAGTCGGCGGTACTCGGGATCGGACCATGGGACGAAAGCCGACAGCCCGTCGTAGGCGCCGCGCAGGAACACGACGACCAGCCGCCCGTGGTCGAGTGCAGGGGCGCTCTGCGCGAACGCGCGCGGCAAGGCCCCTAGCGTGCCCAAGGCACCGCCCGCGATCAGACCGCCGACGAGCGCGCGCCGTGTGCGCTGTGCGGCATGCGCGGGAGAACGCTCCGCCGTGGAGGAAGACGTCGCGTGCGTCGGAGCCGGGTTCTCGCTCGACGAAGGGTGGCTTGACATGGTGGTCTCCGCTGGTCTCAGAGTCACGGACTACTTGCGCATGAAGTCGGGGCTGGCGACCGCGAGCGCTGCACGCGAGGCGACGGGAAGGCGCGCGATGCGCTCGCGCGTGTTGCCCCCGAAGAACGACACGAGGTGAACGGGATCGTCCGCGCCCACGGTGAGGGCCGCGGCCAGATCGGCGCGGCGCGTCAACGACTCGGGCGAGATCCAGGTCGCCGCGTCGGTTCGGTAGCCATCCGGCGTCTGCCAATCGTGCATGGCCTGACCGGCACCGGCAAGGAAGCCGAGGGTGAGCACCATCCGCGGGCGGGGCCCGTTGTTCGTCGCGTTGGCCTGGGTAGATGCGGCGAGCGCCGAGCATGCGAAATCGAAGGGCGTCTTGAACAGCTCGTTCGCCGGGTCCCAGAATTCGGGTGAGCGCACCAGCGTGCGCATCACACGCCGCATGTCGCCCCGCCCCGCGCGGTACTCATCGGCCAGTCGGTCGATGAGTGCCGCGGAAGGTTCGTCGGCGACGAAGAACTGCGCGAGTCGACGCGCGATGCGTCGGGCCGTCGCGGGTTGCTCGGCGAGCATCGCGAGCGCGCGCTGACCCTCGGCTTCGCCCTCGCCCGAGAAGCGCCGGCCGAGCACGGTCTTCTCGCCTTGATCGTGCAGTCGTTCGACATAGCGGAAGCCGCTGTCGGCGCCCGGGTCGACCGTCCATCCGGTCAGCACGCGGGCGAGCTCGCGCACGTCGCGCTGGGAATAACCCCCGTCGACGCCGAGCGTGTGCAGTTCCATCAGCTCGCGTGCGTAGTTCTCGTTGAGTCCGCGTGCGATGTCACGGGCCCCCATCGTGCCTTCGGCGACGTTCTGCGCCTGATCGAGATAGAACAGCATCGCCGGATGCCGCGCGCTCGCCACGAGCAGCGTCTCGAATCGACCGAGGACGTTCGGCCTGATCGCATTCAACACATAATGTCCGACGAACGGACGCACCGAACCCTTGCCGACGAACACGTTCAGATGGTTGAACCAGAACTCGGTCATGCGCGCGAGCAGCGGGTTCTCGACCGAGGCATCCGAGCAGCTGCCCATGCGCCAGGCCGCAGCTTCCTGGGCGCTGGTGCGGCTGAAGGGCAACGCCGCTGCGCGCATCGGGGCGGTGCCCTCAATGCGTGGCGGATTGACGTCTGCCGCCTTGCGCGCCTCGCCCTGCCTGCGCGCCTCGCGCTCTTTCTGGAACTCGCTGAACACCGTGGGTAACGGTTGACCGAGGGACGCGAGCTGCGTCGGCAGGCGTGCCGGCTGGCGGCTCGCTTCGAACGCACGATCGATCTCGTCGAGCGCCCACCCTTCCGCACCGCGCGGATGGTCGCGCATCACCCGCGTCAGTTCAGGGGACGGCCAGTAGCCCAGGCGGGAAGCCGCGCGCCAGATCGCGTCGGACTCGCTCACGCGCGCGGCAGCCGGGGGGGCGGTTGCTGCCTGCGCCGGTGCGATCGGCAGTACGCCCAGCGCACATAGGGCGAACCCCACGGCCGCGCGCGCTACGAAGTACGGCACTTGAACCGGGCTGACCGGCGCGATGCGGGGAGTCGGTACGGCGAGCGCGTTCGGCATGGGCAACCTCGGGCAGATGAGTCGGGACGTCCGATATTGACGCATTGACCCTATCGGCCGATGACCGCGCCGACTTCAGTTTTGTCACGATCTGTTTCAGATGTAACAGCGTCCGCGCCCGGCACCCGGGCCGGTGGGCCTGCCCGCCATCCCGGCGCCCTGCGGCTGCGGGGGTTCAGCGCTCGTGATCCGGATCGTTCTTCCACAGATCGGACAGATACTCGTGCTCGCGGGTATCGACCCACGACACCCGGGACTCCACAGGCCGGTCGGCATAGGTATAGGCGATCCGCCGGATGCTGAGCACCGGATGGCCTGGCGCGAGCCCCAGCGGCTGCGCGATCGACGCCGGACATGCCACGGCCGAGAGCCGCTCGTTGCTGCGCACGACGCTGATGCCGTAGGCCTGCTGGTAGAGCCCGTAGATCGTGCCCGATCGCTGTTCGAACCGGTGTCGATCGAGGTCGGGGAAGATTCGCGCCGAAATCGAGATCTCGTCGAGTATCACTGCGCGGCCGCCGAGTTCGAGCAGGTTTTCGATATGCAGCACCGGCGCGCCGCGCGCGATCCCGAGGTCCTGCGCGATCCCCGCTGGCGCCGGCATTCGCCGGAACTTCCGCAACGACGTACTCGGCATTTCGCGCGGCGCAGTAACCGGGCGTTCGGTGCTGCGCGTTGACCCGCGCGAACGGGCGACCACGTGGAAGAAGTGGAACAGCAAACGGTCGGCCGTGTGCGCGGCCACGAACGTACCGCGACCCTGCTGGCGCACCAGGATCTTTCCCGCGACCAGTTCATCGATCGCCCTGCGCACCGTACCGATCGACACGGCATACTGCATCGAGAGTCTGGATTCGGAGGGCAGCGCCTCGCCCGGCTTCCACTGACCCTCGGCCAGCGCGTGCGTCAGACGACGTTGCAACGCGCGATACAGCGGCACACCCGACGTGCCGTCATGGCCCAGCGGTGTGGGCGGCTGGGCCTCTTTGGCGGACCCTGACCCTGACCCTGCCCCCGACCCGGGCGCGGCTCCCGCCGCCTCGCCGACGTTGGGGCGCATGCGTCGTGTCACACTGTCGTTGGCCATGCGCACGATTCTACCCGACGGCTCGGGTCGATTGCGCGATTCATCTAGATGAGTTGGTTGACTGACCGGTTGTCGATCACTATCATGCCGGCTCGCTCGCTTGCGCTTGCCTTGCGCTTGCGCTTGCGCTTGCGCGTACGGCGGGTGGTTCGGGCGCAGTGTGTACGACAGAGGTTTGCAAACAGGGCGCGCGGTCCGGCGTGCAAACAACCCGAGCGACGGTCGCGTCGATCGCACAATCTCCAGGAGAAACGATGATTCACTTCGTGGTGCACGAAGAGGGCGACGGTGTCGGTGTGGTCGTTGTCGAAGGTGTCAAACCCGGCAATGAACTGACCGGCTGGATCATGGAGCAGGACACCGAGATCAAGGTGCTCGCGAAGAGCGAGATCCCGATCGGGCACAAGGTGTCGCTGACCGACTACCAGGCCGGTGACACGGTCATCAAATACGGCGTCGACATCGGCAAGGTCGTCGCGCCGATCGCCCGTGGCGAACACGCGCACGTGCACAACATCAAGACCAAGCGCTGGTAAGGCTTCGTCCCGCCGCGGTCGTCTGATCGCCAGCCTTTCATCCGAAATCGAGGACTAGCGCCATGGAACTGAGCAACGCCACCTTCTGGGGCTTCGAGCGTGAAAACGGACGCGTCGGTGTCCGCAACCACGTGATCATCCTGCCGGTCGACGACCTGTCGAACGCCGCCGCCGAGGCGGTCGCGAACAACATCAAGGGCACGCTCGCGCTGCCGCATCCCTATGGCCGGCTGCAGTTCGGCGCCGACCTCGACCTTCACTTCCGCACGCTGATCGGCACCGGTTCAAACCCGAACGTCGCCGCGGTGGTGGTGATCGGCATCGAAGACGGCTGGACGAAGAAGATCGTCGACGGCATCGCCGAGACCGGCAAGCCGGTGACCGGCTTCGGCATCGAGGGTCACGGCGACCACGACACGATCCGCAAGGCCTCTCAGGTCGCGCGCGAATACCTGCAGTGGGCGTCCGAGAAGCGTCGTGAAGAGCGCCCGATCAAGGACCTCTGGGTGTCGACCAAGTGCGGCGAGTCGGACACGACCTCCGGCTGCGGTGCCAACCCCACCGTCGGCAACGCCTTCGACAAGCTCTATCCGCACGGCACCACACTGGTGTTCGGTGAAACCTCCGAGATCACCGGCGGCGAGATGCTGGTCGCCGAGCGCTGCCGCACGCCCGAGGTGCGCGAGCGCTTCATGTTCATGTTCAACCGCTACCAGGACATGATCAACCGCTGGAAGACGAACGACCTGTCCGAATCCCAGCCGACGAAGGGCAACATCGCCGGCGGCCTGACCACGATCGAAGAAAAGGCGCTCGGCAACATCCAGAAGATCGGGCGCAAGTGCCTGGTCGACGGAGTGATCGACAAGGGCGAAGTGCCGGCGCATCCGGGGCTGTGGTTCATGGATTCGTCGTCGGCCGCAGCGGAGATGGTGACGCTGTGCGCCGCATCGGGTTACACCGTGCACTTCTTTCCGACCGGGCAGGGCAACGTGATCGGCAACCCGATCCTGCCGGTGATCAAGCTGTGTGCGAATCCGAAGACGGTGCGCACGATGTCCGAGCATATCGATGTCGACGTGTCGGGCCTGCTGCGCAAGGAGATGAACCCGGACCAGGCGGGCGACGCGCTGCTCGATTGCATGTTCCGTACCGCCAACGGCCGCCTGACCGCCGCCGAGGCGCTCGGGCATCGCGAGTTCGTGCTGACGCGGCTGTTCGAGAGCGCCTGAGCGTCGTGCACCCGTCGTCGGCGGATGCTGCGGCTTCCGGCAATCCCTTTACCGGAAGCGATGCACGCACGCATGTCGATGGCGGGTTCGCCCTAGAGGAAGTGGCGCTCGCCAATCGTAATTCCGGGATCCCGCTCGAGGCGCTGCGCTACGACGTCACGCCGCCCGGGCTGCATTACCTTCTGTCGCACTTCGATATCCCCGAGGTCGATCCCGCGGGTTGGCGCCTGTCGCTCGGTGGTTGCGTGCAGAGCGAACTGTCGCTGTCGCTCGCCGAGTTGTTGCAGTACCCGTCGCGTACGCTGAGGGTGACGCTCGAGTGCGCCGGCAACGGCCGTGCCGGGATGATCCCGCGCTATCCGAGCATGCCGTGGATCAACGAAGCAGTCAGCACCGCCGAGTGGACCGGGACGCCGCTCAGGCACCTGCTCGATCTGGCGCGCCCCACGTCGTGGGCGACCGAAGTCGCTTTTCTCGGGCTCGATCGCGGCTTCGACCGCGGCGTCGAGCATCAGTACGGCCGCAGCCTCGAGCTCGCGCAGGCGCGCGCCGGCGACGTGCTGCTCGCACACTCGATGAACGGCGAGCCGCTGCTGCCGCAACACGGCCATCCGTGCCGGCTGATCGTGCCGGGCTGGTATGGCATGGCGAGCGTCAAGTGGCTGTCCCGCATCGACGTGCTCGATCGGCCGTTCGACGGCTTCCAGCAGGCGGTCGGTTATCGCTATCGCAGCCAGGAGGACGATCCCGGCGTGCCGGTGACGACGATGCGGGTACGCTCGCTGATGGTGCCCCCGGGGGTGCCCGACTGGTATACGCGGCGACGGCTCGTGCAGGCAGGGTCGGTCGTGCTGCGCGGGCGTGCGTGGGCCGGCGCGGGCGTGCCGATCGAGGCCGTCGAAGTGTCGGTCGACGGCGAATGGCGTGCGGCAACGCTCGCCGCGCAGACGATGCACCGTTACGCGTGGCGCGGCTGGACTTTCCCCTGGCCGGCGACGGTCGGCGAACACCGGCTGCAGTGTCGCGCGCGCGCGGCAGATGGCACGGTGCAGCCGATGGCGCCCGAGTGGAACACCGCGGGCATGGGCAACAATGCCGTGCAAACGGTGCAGGTCACGGTAAGGTAGAAGCCGAGCAAGGCTCGAACCGGGTTCGAGCCGCCGCAACTGACGAACCGGATCACGAACCGAACATGGACCAGACCCCGCCCCCCGCCGCCGGCACGATCGAGGTTTCCGTCTGGCGCAGCACCGGCCCGGGCGGCGTCGCTGCGGGCGACGGTCGCTTCGAGACGTTCGCTGTGCCGCGCGCGCCGAGCCAGACCGTGCTCGACGTGGTGACGCACATCCAGCGTTACCTCGATCCGACGTTGACCTACCGCTTCGCGTGCCGCGTCGGCGTATGCGGCTCGTGTGCGATGGTCGTCAACGGCGAGCCGCGCTGGACCTGCCGCACGCATGTCGACAAGGTGTCGGCAGACGGCCGGCTCGAAATCGCACCGCTGCGGAACCTCCCGGTCATTCGCGACCTCGCGACCGACATGCGCGAGTTCTTCGACAAGTGGGCGCGCGCGCGCGGGCAGTTCACCGGCTCGCGCACACGCCACGAAGCGTTCGCCGTGGTGGCGCCCGAATCCGCGGAACGCGTTCAGGTCGATCTCGGCATCGAGTGCATCGGTTGCGGCGTGTGCTATTCGGCGTGCGACGTGGTCGAGTGGAAGCGCGACTACCTGGGGCCGGCGGCGATGAATCGCGCGTGGACGCTGCTCAACGACGTCCGTGACGATCGGCAGCGCGAGCGACTCGCCGCCGTCGCCGGCGACGCCGGCTGTCATGCCTGCCATACGCACATGTCGTGCACCGAGCGCTGTCCTAAGCATCTGCCGCTGACCGCGGCGATCGCCGGGCTGAAACGCGCCACCACACGCGCGTTGCTGCGCGGCGAGCTGTGAATACCCGCGCGCAGGCGTATCTCTGGTTCGCGCAGCGGGCGTCGGCTGCGTTGCTCGGCTTCTTCGTGCTGGTGCATCTGGTCACGGTGATCTACGCGGTGCGCAACGGGCTCTCGGCCGTGGAGATCCTCGGGCGCACGCGCGGCAATACGCCGTGGATGCTGTTCTACCTGCTGTTCGTCGTCGCGGTCGCCGTGCATGTACCGATCGGTTTGCGCAATATCCTGGCCGAAACCTTTTCCTGGCGCGGCCGCGGGCTGGATCTGATCGTGCTCGGGGTCGGCCTGTTCTTCCTGCTGTCCGGGCTGCGCGCGGTCTGGGCGGTGTACGCCCCGGGTGCGGCATGAGTCCGAGCCGCCGGCTCTGGCGCAATCGCAATCATCCGGCGTACTGGGCGTTCATCGTGCATAGGGTGTCGGGGCTCGCGTTGGCGGCGTTCATCCCGCTGCACTTCTGGGCGCTCGGGCAGGCGCTTACCGGCGAAGCCACCCTTCAGGGTTTCGTTGTTTGGACCGATAATCCAGTTGTCAAGATCGCGGAGTTCGGGCTCGTCGTCGCACTTGCCGCGCATCTGGCCGGCGGTGCCCGGCTGCTGATGCTCGAATTCCTGCCTTGGCGAGACTGGCAGAAGTCGCTGTTCGCCGCGTCGGTCGCGGCAAGCGTCGGTGCCGGCCTGTTGTTCGCGTTGAATCTGGGTTGATCGGGGGGTCCCGGCCGGCACAGCGCGCGCGCACCCCACCAGAACTCGCAGGGAGAGCAGGATGAAAAGGCTGGGAACGACTGTATGCGCGGCGACGACCGTGGTGTTCATGCTGTTCGGGGCATTGGATGCATCGGCGCAGGCTTTTCCGGTGAAACCGGTGCGCATGGTGGTGCCCTTCGTGGCAGGCGGCGCCACCGATGTGATTGCGCGCCTGCTCGCGCAGGGGCTCAACGAGCGCTGGGGACAGAGCGTGCTGGTCGAGAATCGCTCGGGCGCGGGCGGCTCGATCGGCAGCGAAATCGTGTCCAAATCGAACCCGGACGGTTACACGTTGCTGTTCGCGTCGGGCAGCGTGCTGTCGGCCAACCAGCATATGTACAAGAAGATGAGCCACGATCCGGGCCGCGACCTCACCGGCATCTCGCTGGTGGCGAGCGGTCCGCAGGTGATCGCAGTCGGTCCGGCATCGAAGTTCACGACGCTGATGGATCTCGTTAACGCGGTGCGCACCTCGCCCGGGAAGTTCACCTATGGGTCGGCCGGCGTCGGCAGTCAGGTGCACCTGGCGGCCGAGAGTTTCGAGTACTTCGCGCGGATGGATTCGGTGCATGTGCCGTACAAGGGCGAAGTCGTGGCGATCACCGATCTGATCGGCGGGCAGATCGACTGGGCGGCGCCGAACCTCGGCGCATCGATCAACTTCATCCGCGACCGCAAGCTGCGTGCGCTCGCGGTCACCGGACCGAAGCGTTCCCCGGCGCTGCCCGACGTACCCACCGTGTCCGAAGCCGGGATTACCGGCTTCGAGAACCTGGGCTGGTTCGGGGTGGCAGTGGCGTCCGCGACGCCGCGCGATATCATCAACCGGATCGCCGACGACATCGCGAAAGTGACCGCGGGTTCGACCTTCCGCGAGCGCGTCGCGGGACTGGGCATGGAAGGGGTGGGCAACCGTCCCGACGAGTTCAACAAATATATCCGTGAAGAGATCGCGCGTTGGGGCAAGATCATCCGCGAGCGCAAGATCACCGCGCAGTAGGGTCGTCGGTCGAGATTGCCGGCGGCGGTCGTCGACAGAGGTCGGCGACCGACGACCCGGACACGGTACCGCTATCGTAGCGCCAGCCGGGGTCGTGATCGGAGGGGTGGGATGCAGATCGATTTGAAGCAGGTCGAGGACGCCTCGAAGGAACTGTACATCCGCGCACTCAAGGTCCTGCCGCCGGACATCAAGGAAGGTTTCCAGGGGCTGGTCGCCCGCGAGACGAATGCGACCGGCCAGTCGGTGCTGGCGACGATGATCCGCAATATCACGGTGGCCGAATCGACCGACAATCTGCTGTGCCAGGATACTGGGCTCCCGATCTACAACGTCGCGATCGGCCGCAACGTGACGCTCGACGGCTTCGCGCTCAAGCAGTCGATCCGCACCGGGTGCGAGCGCGCGACGCGCGAATACCCGCTGCGCTCGTCGGTCGTGCACCCGGTCACGCGCAAGAACGAGCAGACTTCGTGCGGCGCGCAGGTACCGGTGATCAACATCGACTTCGTCGACGCCGCCGATCACCTGTCGATCGAGATGATTCCGAAGGGCAGCGGGTCGGAGAACAATACCTGGCTGCACATGGCGATCCCGGCCGATGGCGTCGATGCGATCAAGACCTTCGTCATCGACTGCGTATTGAACGCCGGGGGCAAGACCTGCCCGCCGACGATCGTCGGCGTCGGCATCGGCGGCACCGGCGACCTGTGTGTCCATCTGGCGAAGGTGGCCGCGACCCGACCGCTGGGCAGTCGCTGCAGCGACGCTGAAGGTGCGGCGCTTGAGATACAGCTGACGACGGCGGTGAACCAGCTCGGGGTCGGGCCGCAGGGGCTCGGCGGCGACGCGACGTCGTTCGCCGTGCATATCGAAGTCGCCGCCACGCACATCACGATGAACCCGGTGTCGGTGAACATGCAATGCCACTCTGCTCGGCGTGCCAGGGCGACCTGGACGCCGCACGGACTCGCTTACGGATTCTGACGCTATGATGCGACGGCTGCTCGTGATCCTGCTCTGCGCGCTGGCGCAGCCTTTGTCCGCGGCCGAGATGGGCGGCGTGCAATTCGATTCGGTCGTCAAGGGCGGCGATGCCGCCGGCGAGATGCAACTGAATGGCGTGGCGCTGCACCGTCTGTACGGGTTTCAGGTCTACGCGATCGGCCTCTACCTGTCCGAACGCAGCCGCACTGCCGAAGCCGCGATCGACAGCGACGGGCCGAAGCGGATCCGGCTCGATGTACTGCGAGAGATCACTGCGGCGCAACTTTCCACGGCGCTGAGTGAAGGTATCGTCGAGAACCATACGGCGGCAGAAGTCGAGAAGTTCAAGCCGCGGATGGTCGCGCTCGACCGCGTGATGCAGGATATCGGCAAGGTCGGCCGCGGTACGCGCATCGCGCTCGACTGGGTGCCGAAAGTCGGCACCCGTATCGTCGTCGACGGCAAGGCGCGCGGTGAGCCGATCGCCGGCGAAGACTTCTATCGCGCGCTGATGCGCATCTGGCTCGGCGCGCGTCCGGTCAGCGACAATCTGAAGCAGGGCATGCTCGGCAAGGGGCTGTGATGGCGCACCACGAGTTTTCCATGCCGATGACCGAGGCACAGGCGCGGCAACTGCGGGTGAACGACACGGTCACCCTGCACGACACGCTTTACGGCATTCGCGACGCGACCCAGATCCACATGTTCGATCACGGGCGGAAGACGAAATTCGATCTGACCGGCCACGCGGTCATTCACACCGCGCCGAACGTGCGCTGGGTCGGCGAGACTGCGGCGACGCCGGTGGGCTACGAACCGGTGTGTGTCGGCACCACGACCTCCGATCGGATGGAGCGCTTCACCCGTCCGCTGATGGAGCAGTACGGGGTACGGATGATCATCGGCAAGGGCGGACTGCGGCAGGGCTCGCTCGATGCCTTCCGTGATCTGGGCGGGGTCTACGTCGCTATCATCGGCGGCACCGCCGCGCTCGAGACGACGTGGATCGAGCAGATCGAGGACGTCGACCTGCACGATCTGAACCCCGAATCGCTGTGGAAGTTCCGCATCAAGGGTTTCGGCCCGCTGCTGGTCGGGATGGACAGTCACGGCGGCAGTCTCTACACCGAGGTGAATGCGCAGGCGCGCGATCGGCGCGCGGCGGTGCTCGCCTCGCTCGGCGTCAAGGCCCAGGCCGCCCGATAGCCATGCGACGTATCAAGACCGACATCCTGATTCTCGGCTCCGGCGGTGCCGGCCTGTTCGCAGCACTGCACGCACACCAGACGAACCCGCACGCCGCGATTACGGTGGCGGTGAAAGGCCTGCTCGGCAAGTCCGGCTGCACGCGGATGGTTCAGGGGGGCTACAACGTCGCGCTGGCCAAGGAAGATTCGGTCGAGCGCCACTTCATGGACACGATCGAAGGCGGCAAGTGGCTGCCCGATCAGGACCTCGCGTGGCAGCTGGTCGAGGTCGCGATCGAGCGCATCCACGAACTCGAGAACGAGCTCGGGTGCTTCTTCGATCGCAACCCCGACGGCACCGTGCATCAGAAGGCGTTCGCGGGTCAGACCTTCGATCGCACCGTGCACAAGGGCGACCTGACCGGCATCGAGATCATCAACCGCCTCGCCGAGCAGACCTGGGCGCGCGGCATTGCGCGGCTCGAGGAGCACCGCGCGATCGAACTCGTGAAGAACCGCAAAGGCGATGCGATCGCCGGCGTGCTGATGATCGACATCCGCAGCGGCGAACTCGTGTTCGTGCAGGCGCAGGCGGTGTTGCTCGCGACCGGCGGCGGCCCGACGATGTACAAGTACCACACGCCCTCGGGCGACAAGAGCTGCGACGGCATGGCGATGGCGTTGCGCGCCGGTCTCACGCTGCGCGACATGGAGATGGTGCAGTTCCACCCGACCGGGCTGGTCGCCGGCAGCGGCACCCGGATCACCGGCACCATCATCGAGGAGGGTCTGCGCGGGGTCGGGGGCTACCTGCTGAACGGGCAGGGTGAGCGCTTCATGCATGAGTACGACGCGCGCAACGAACGCGCGACGCGCGACATCGTCAGCCGCGGCATGTACGACCAGATGCTGAAAGGCAACGTCGGTCCGAACGGCGGTGTCTACATCACGATGCGCCACCTCGACCCGGTGATGGTGAAGAAGGAGTTCAAGGGCATGGTCGAGCGTTGCGCCGACTGCGGCTTCGACCTCGTCGCCGGGCTGGTCGAGGTGGTGCCGACAGCGCACTACATGATGGGTGGGGTCGTATTCCGTCCCGACTGCTCGACCGATCTCGCCGGCCTGTTCGCCGCCGGCGAAGACACCGGCGGCGTGCACGGTGCGAACCGTCTCGGCGGCAACGGCGTGGCGAACTCGACGGTGTACGGCGGCATTGCCGGCGACACGATGGGTGCCTGGGTGGCGAAGAGCGGCGTGTTCTACGAGCCCGACGACGAGGCGCTGGCGGAAGGCGCGGCGCGCGTGTTGCGGCCGTTCGTCGCGGCAGGCAAGGGCAGCGCGAGTGGCAGGAACGCCGCGGCGACCGGGTTGTCCACGATTCGCACCCAGCTGCACGACCTGATGTGGGACGACGTCGGGATCTTTCGCGACGCGTCGAGCCTCGCACGTGCGAACGCTGCGCTGGAGGAACTCGATGCCCGCCTCGATGCCACCGGCGTCGCCGACGGGCAGCGCGCGTTCAATCTCACCTGGCACGACTGGCTCAATCTTAAGAACCTCGTGCTGGTCAGCCAGGCGATCCGCGGTGCGGCTGAGCAGCGTGAGGATTCACGCGGCGCGCACTACCGGAACGACTTTCCGGAAGTGCGCGATCTCGAGAACTCGCGTTTCACGACGGTGCGCTGCGACGGCGCACGCTTCGACTACGGCACCCGGCCGGTGGTGTTCAACCGGGTGAAGCCGGGCGAGACGTTGCTCAGGTAGGTCGGGTCGCGGTCAGACCGCAGGGGCGGCGCGGCGCCGCAAGGCACCGATCGCGGCAATACCGAGCGCGAACAGTCCCCAGCTCGCCGGCAGCGGCACTACCGTAGTACCGAAGGATTCGTAGGCGACGAATGCCGGTGCGCCGATGGTCAAGCCACCTCCCGCGCCGCCAGTCGTGAAGAACAACGGCGTCCCGCCAGTGACCGACGAAGTCGAAACGTATCGGAAGCTGGTCACGCCGGCTGTAAACGGATCGTTCGCGATCTGGCTACCCATCGCATTCGCCACTGAACCATCGTCCAGGCTACCCGGTACGAGCGTCATCGAACTGCCGAGTGCCGTCAGTGCCGCGTTGATCGCGGCGTTGCCGGCGTCGGATGGCGCCGAGGCGTTGTCGCCGAGGAACATGATGTTGCTTCCATTCTGGAGATAACCGCTCAACGCGGCGATCTCGCCTGGCGTGAAAGCATTGTCGGGGAGCACGGCGACGAACAGGCCGGTTCCCGCCAGTGCCAGGGGCGACACGAAGCCGGAGAATACGGTTGCATTCACGCCTGGCAGCGAGTCGAAGTAGGACTCCAGAACGTTCACCTGGCTCGGGAGCAGCCGGTTGAGTAGCCGGACTTGGGTCGCACCCTGAAGTACGTTCTGGAAGAACTGCTGGTTGCCAGCGGAGATCGGGAAGCTGTTGGCACCGGTGAGCGGCTGGATGATGTTGGTGTCGCCGCTGACGAACAGCGTCCCGGCAGTAACCCGAGCTGAAGGCACTACGAGTGCCACGCACACGAACGACATTGCTGCGACGGTCCGGTTAAAACGTACAAGCGACTTCATGGACACTCCTTACGTTGAAACCAAAGGGGCCTGGCTGCCGGGCCAGGTCGAGAGCGCATCGCAACCTGGTGTTTCCGCCGCGCACGCAGACCGCAAACGAAATGCGGAACGCAAGCGTACTGGACCTTTGTGACGCGTCTGAGGATGCGCTGACAGGATGCGCTGACGCCCTTCCAGGCGCCTGCGTGCGGTACTGTAGCCGGATGCCACGATCGGTGGCCAGGGTGTCGAGAAGCCGTTAGGATTGCGCATGCGTCGGTGCTGACACTGTTGTTTCGTGCGCCCCGACGCGCATGCGCGCAGCAATGCAGGAGCAGGACCCTGAGCACGCGAGGCCCGCGGCGAGGGGCACGTGACCTGTTAGGGACGGGATCAACGTAGCCGAGTCGGGCTCTCGCATCGTCCCTGAGCGTCTTTTGATCTGGACGGAGGAGGCGGATGGTGAGCACGACAACGCAGCCGCGCGCTACGTCGACCTGGCCTGCGCTCGAATATCTCGAGTGGCGCGACACGGCGGCGACGCTACAGCTATGGACGCAGATCGTCGGCAAGGTCCGCCTTGCGCTGTCGCCGTGGCTGAATCACGGTTGGCACGTGCCGTTGTATGTCAACGTGCACGGGCTCGGCACCTCTGCGGTCCATGCGGGTGCGCGCGTGCTCGAGATCGATTTCGACTTTGTCCGGCACCGGTTGAGCGTACGTACCTCGGAAGGCTTCGACGGCGGGTTCGCGCTCGAACCGATGTCGGTCGCCACGTTCTACCGGCGCGTGATGGCCGAACTCGCCAGAGCCGGGGTCGAGGTGACGATCGACCTGACGCCGAACGAAGTGCCCGAACCGATCCGCTTCCCGGACGACGAGCTGCATGCCGCCTACGATGCGTCCGCCGCGCGCGCGTTCTGGCATACGCTGGTGCAGGTCGACCGCGTCTTTCGCCTCTTCCGCACCTCGTTTCTCGGCAAGGCGAGTCCGGTGCATTTCTTCTGGGGCAGTTTCGACCTCGCGGTAACCCGCTTCTCGGGTCGCACAGCACCGCTGCACCCGGGCGGCATTCCCGGGTTAGCGGATACGGTCACCCGCGAGGCGTATTCGCACGAAGTGAGCAGCGCGGGGTTTTGGCCGGGCAACGCGGCGTACCCGCATGCTGCGTTCTTTTCCTATGCCTATCCGGGGCCCGAGGGTTTCTCGGTTGCCAGTGTCGAACCGGCCGAAGCCACCTGGGTCGAGGCAATGGGCGAGTGGGTGCTGCCCTACGATGCGGTGCGCGCGGCCGCCGATCCCGACGCGATGCTGCTGCGTTTTCTGGAGACGACCTATCGCGCTGCGGCCACGCTTGCCCGCTGGGATCCGGGGCTCGACGGCGCGCTCGGTGTCGCGCGTCGACCGCGTGCCCTCGGTGGAGCGCCCTGAGCGAGCCTCGACGTCGACGCGACGGCGAGTGAAGCCGAGCGCCGAGAGACGGGACCTGCAGCGACAGGCTGCAGGCCCGGAGTTACACCCGCTTGTAACAGTTTCGGGAATGCTCGACCCTGGGCCGCCGAGCGTCCTCCGAAGCTGCTTCGACAGCCGCCTAGGCGGTCGCGACCCGACGTACGCGGCGTGCAAAGGCTCCGGCCAGCAGCAGTCCGCTCACGAACAGCGGCAGGGTCGCGGGTGCCGGGACCACGGCGACGTCCTTCAGATCCATCACGAAGCGGACATTCTCGCCACCGTTGGAAGCGCCCGATCCGTTCAGCGTTCCGGTCAGGGCCCAGTTGAACGACGCGAGATTGACCCCCGGGCCGGCGACCAGCCATTGGTCGATCACCCCCGAGGCGGTCGTCGCGGTGCCGTTCGAGAACGCACCGAATTGCGCCAGTGAACTCGAGAATGTCAGGTCGCTGAAGCTCATGAACGACGTCGCGCTGCCCGTGCCGCCGCGCGCTGCAAGGTTGATCGCGTTGTACGCAGACGGTACCGTCTCGCCGTTGATCACCGACACCGAGGTGCCGGTGCCCGGGGTAATCTGCGAAAAGGCGAAGCTGCCCCAGGCGAGCGTGCTGATCTGATTGCCGGAGCTCATCCGGAACACGAGGCCTTCGCCCGCGATATTCTGAAACGAGAACGCATACGTGCGGCCGTTCAGCGCTGTCCCGTTGCCGAGTTCGGCCGAGATGAAGTTGGCTGAGCTGGAAGTGCCGCCACCTGCATCCAGGCTTTGGTCGAAGTTGGTCGACGCCAGACGGTACTTGGCGCCGGCGATCGATGTCACCGATCCGCCTGGGCCCGTGGGGCCGATCTGGACGAACGAGGCGGCAGCGGGCACGGCGCAGGCGACGCCGACGGCGACTGCTACTGCACGAGCCAACGCGCGCGGCGAAAACGAAGTGGCGAGGGGCGAAAAGGTTTGCGACGGTGTTGCACGAATCATCGTGTTGCTCCAGGGGTTGACGACTGGAGCGGACGATACGCATCGGTGCCCGAGCGCGCGTTGATGCAGCGCACGGTCGCCGTGTGCAGTTAGCGCGGATTGCGCGGGTAGTAGCCGAGGCTTTGACGTGCACTGCATCGCGCGCGTTTGAGCGCACCGGCGTCGAATCAGATGCGCTCGCTCGTGGGGCGAGGGGTGACGCGCGCTCGGGTGCATCGGCGTGCGGCACACGCGCTTGCGCGCGTGGTGGACCCCGACTTCGGCTGTGCGCCGGCGCAGTCGAGCGTCGTGCCGACTCCGGCCGACGTGGAACACATCGACGCGAGACGTACGTGCGATCGATGCACGTCAGCTGAGAACGCTGCGCGCAGAGTGTCGACAAGAACAAGGGCGGATCGCGCCGCCCTTTCGATCGTGGCTCGAACGGCTCAGTGCGTCCGAAAACGGCGTCGCGCGAAGGCGAGCACTGCGAAGCCGGCAACAAACAGCGGCAGGCTCGCCGGCACCGGAATGACTCCCGTGGTCCCGCCCGACGACTCGTACGCGAAGAACGGCTGCCCGCCGGACCCGAAGAGAATCGGCGTTCCACCCGAAACCGACGACGATGCTGCATAGGTGAAGCGCGTCACACCGGCGGTGAAGGGGTCGACTGCGATCTGCGCGCCACTCGCGAAGTTGTACCCGGAATCGAACAGGTCGACGACGATCGCCAGCGACGATCCCAACGCCGCCAGCGCACTGTTGATCGCCGCGTTGCCGACCGTGAAGTCGCTGTTGTTGTTTTCGCCCAGGAACAGGATGTTGCCTCCGCCGGCGACAAACGTAGTGAGCACAGAAAGTTCCGCACCCGTGAATGCGTCGTCGGGCACGGCGCTGACGAACAGTTGCCTTCCGGCGAGGTCGGCTGCGGTGACCGTGCCGGAGAACAACGTCGCCGTCACGCCTGGAACCGTGTTGTAGTACGACGCGATTTGAGTCGGCGCCGGGACGAACTGCACGCCAGTGTTGAGCACGCTGACCCCTGTTGCACCCTGCAGCAGGTTGCGGAAGAAGCGCTCGTTGTCCGGATTGGTGACCGTCTGCCCGCCCGCCAACGCGTCCGAAATGTTCGCGTCACCCGTGAGGAAAATATTCGCTGCACTGGCTGGCATCGAGTTGACACCGACTGCGGCAATCGTCAGCACCAGCGCGCCCACCCAACGCTTCAGGATATACATCGTTACCTCCATTCATTAGGAATAACCGAGGAAACTGGCGCAAGGGCCGGCCCGTGTTGACTGGAGCGATTCGCCGTGCGTGAGGCGAGGGGTCGACGATGATGCTTCCTTGCGTTCCGAAGCCTAGCACGGCGCTCAATTCGTGATAATTCAGGGTGTGGACGTGCCCGGGATCGAAGCTGCCATGGGCGATGAGCAGCGCACGGCGTAGTGCTGCTCTACCCGGTTTCGCGCAAAAGGCGCTGTGGCGAGCACTGCAACACGTGCCTTCGCTCAGTGCGCCCGTTCCCAGTTGGGCCCGCTGCCCATTTCGACCGCGAGCGGTACGGAAAGCGACGCGACGCGACACATCAGGTCAGGCAGCCGTTCGCGCACGTCGACGAGTTCACCCTCGGGCACCTCGAGCACCAGTTCGTCATGCACCTGCATGATCAGGCGCGTGCGCATCGACGCTTCGCGCAACCGTGCGTCGACGGCGATCATCGCGAGCTTGATCAGGTCGGCGGCCGTACCCTGCATCGGCGCATTGATCGCCGCGCGTTCCGCGCCCTGTCGTCGCTGCTGGTTCGAGCTGCGGATCTCGGGCAGGTACAGCCGGCGCCCGAACACGGTCTCGACATAGCCGGTGTCGTACGCCGAAGCGCGTGTGCGCCGCATGTAGTCGGCGACACCCGGGTAGCGCGTGAAATAGCGCTCGATGTACAGCTGCGCCGCCGCACGTTCGATGCCGAGGTTTGCGGCGAGCCCGAACGCCGACATGCCGTAGATCAATCCGAAATTGATCACCTTCGCGTAGCGCCGCTGTTCCGAGGTGACGGCGTCGGGCAACGTACCGAAGATCTCGGCTGCGGTCGCGCGATGGATGTCCTCGCCGGCGGCGAACGCGTCGAGCAGTCCGCGGTCATCGGACAGGTGCGCCATGATCCGCAGTTCGATCTGCGAATAGTCGGCCGACACGATCATATGGCCCGGCGCGGCGATGAACGCTTCGCGGATGCGCCGCCCCTCCGGCGTGCGTACCGGAATGTTCTGCAGGTTCGGTTCGGTGCTCGACAGGCGCCCGGTGACCGCAACTCCCTGTGCGTAGTTGGTATGGACACGCCCGGTACGCGGGTTGATCATCTTCGGCAGCTTGTCGGTATAGGTCGACTTCAACTTCGACAGCGAGCGATGTTCGAGCAGCAGCTTGGGCAGCGGGTAGTCGAGTGCCAGTTCGGTCAGCACGTCCTCGTCGGTGGACGGCGTGCCGCTCGGCGTCTTCTTGATCACCGGCAGCGCGAGCTTGCCGAACAGCAGCTCCTGGATCTGTTTCGGCGAATTGAGGTTAAATGGTTGTCCGGCCGCTTCATGCGCAAGACGCTCGATCTCGACCAGTTTGGCGCCGAGCTCGCTGCTCTGCCGGATCAGCAGCGGGGCGTCGAGGAGTACGCCGGCACGTTCCATCGCGAACAGGACCTGTACCGCGGGCAGTTCGATGACGCGGTACACATGGTCGAGTCCGTCCACGGCACTGATTTCGGGCGCGAGCTTCTCGTGCAGGCGCAGCGTGATGTCGACGCCCTCGGCAGCGTATTCGGTTGCGCGATCGAGCGCGACTTCGTCGAAACAGATCTCTTTCGCGCCCTTTCCCGCCACCTGCTCGTTCGTGATCATCGTCTCGCCGAGATGACGCAGCGCGAGATCGTCGAGGTCGTGGCGCCGGTGGCTCTCGAGCACGTACGATTCGAGCAGCGTGTCGTCGACCATGCCGTCGAGTCGAACACCGTGATTGGCGAACACATGCGCGTCGTACTTGAGGTTCTGTCCGACCTTGCGCTGTGCCGCACTCTGCAGCCACGGCGTCAGCTGCGCGAGCGTCGCGTCCCGGGAGAGCTGGTCGGGGGCGCCGGGGTAACGATGGGCGAGCGGGATGTAGCACGCCTCGCCCGCGACGACCGCAAGCGAGATGCCGACCAGTTGGGCGGTCATCGGTTCGAGACTCGTGGTCTTCGCGTCGATCGCGGTCAGCGGTGCGGCGCTGATCCGCCGCACCCAGTCATCGAGCCGGTCCTGCGTCAGTACGCACTCGTAGCGTCGTTCGATCGGGGCCGCCGGGCCGGCGGCACCCGCCACGAGCTCAGCGATATCCGCGTCGGGCGAGGCGCCCGCGCCGGCAGGCGGCAATGCACCGCGCGCCGCGGGCGCGTCGATATCGCGGGTGCGCTTCGCTTCCGGATGACGCGATGCACGCACCTCGGCCAGCCAGTTCTTGAACTCGAAGCGTTCGAACAGCTGCGCGAGCTTCTCGTCGTCCGGCGCGCGCGGCGCGAGGTCGGTCGGGCCGACCGCCAATTCGACGTCGCGCTTGACCGTGACCAGCTGCCGCCCCATCGGCAACCAATCGAGCGCGCGTCGCAGATTCTCGCCGACGACGCCGCCGATCTCGGACGCATGCGCGATCACGCCGTCGAGCGACCCGTACTGCGCAAGCCACTTGCACGCGGTCTTCGGACCGACCTTGTCGACCCCTGGTACGTTATCGATCGCGTCGCCGACCAGCGTGAGGAAGTCGACGATCAGCGACGGCGGAATGCCGAACTTGGCCACGACCGAGGCCGGATCGAGCGTCTCGTTGCTCATCGTGTTGACCAGGGTCGTCGACTCGTCGACCAGCTGCGCAAGATCCTTGTCGCCGGTCGACACGACGGTGCGCAGCGCGCACGCGCGCGCCTGCGTGGCCAGCGTGGCGATCACGTCGTCGGCTTCGACCCGATCGATCATCACGATCGGCCATCCGAGCGCGGCTATCGCCTCATGGATCGGTTCGATCTGCAGCACGAGATCGTCGGGCATCGCGGTGCGCGTCGCCTTGTACTGCGGATACCAGTCGTCGCGAAACGTCTTGCCCTTGGCATCGAACACGCACGCCCTATAATCCGCCGGCTCCTCGCGTACCAGTCGGCGCAGCATATTGATCACGCCGTAGATCGCACCCGTGGGCTCGCCCGCGCGATTGCGCAGGTCGGGCAGGGCATGGAAAGCGCGATACAGGTAGGACGACGCGTCGACCAGGAGCAGGGTTTTCATCTCGGATCCGCAGTGCGGGTCGAACAGGGAATACGTCGTCGTCGACGTGGCCGCATCCTCGTGGCCGCATCATGTCGGCCGGACGATAGCGACCGAAGCAAACTGCAGAGCGGAGAAGATCAGATGCGGGACAAGATACCGGCGCCCATAACCCCCTCGGTGGAGCCCGAACTCGCGCGCCGGGTCGAGTCCACGCGTGAGGCGTGGCGGGTGTTGGAGATTATGTCAGAGTTCATCGAATCGACTGAACGGCTGACCCACATCTCGCCCGCGGTCAGCGTGTTCGGCAGTGCGCGCACGCCCCCCGAACATCCGTACTACCTGCTCGCCGAGCAGATCGCCAGAACCTTGTCGGACGCGGGCTTCGCCGTGATGTCGGGCGGCGGACCCGGCCTGATGGAGGCAGCGAACAAGGGCGCGTATTTCGGCCGCAGTCCGAGCGTCGGGCTGAACATCGACCTGCCGCACGAGCAGAACGCGAACGCGTACCAGGACGTGAGTCAGACCTTCCGGCACTTCTTCGCGCGCAAGGTGGCCTTCGTCAAGTTCGCCGCCGCGTATGTCGTGTTGCCGGGTGGATTCGGCACGCTCGACGAGTTGAGCGAAGCGCTGACGCTGGTGCAGACGGGAAAGACGCGCCGGATCCCGATCATCCTGGTGCATGCGCCGTTCTGGCAGGGCCTGCTTGCGTGGTTCCGCGAACGCCTCGTCGCCGAAGGCATGATCAGTGCGGAGGACATGGATCTGATCCAGGTGATCGACGACCCCGCGCAGGTGGCGAGTGCGATCTTCGATCACTACGAGGCGCGCGGCTTCGCCCCGTCGGCGCAGGAGCGCGAGATCCAGCTCAACCTGTGACGAAACGCGCGGGGCGCGGCCTTCGATCATCGTCCATCGAAGAGCCGGCCCGCGTCGGCGAGGATCAGCGATGACCGGACAGGAAGCCGGTGGCCGCTGCCTGCAAGGCGACGCGGCCTTCCAGCGAGGCCGATCGCTGCCCCGATCAACCCAACTGCTTCGATACCAGTTTGGTCAGGTCGAACATCGAGACCTGTTTCTTGCCGCCGAACATCGGCAGGAGCTTGGCGTCGGCATTGATGTTGCGCCGGTTCACGCTGTCCTGCAGGCCATTCTTCTTGATGTAGGCCCAGATCTTCTTGGTGACTTCGGGACGCGACAGCGGTTTGTCGCCGACCACCGCGGCAAGCAACGCGCTCGGCTTGAGGGCCACCATGAACGCGGCATTGGGCTTGCGTGCGACCTTCTTCGCAGCCTTTTTCGGAGCGGCTGTCTTCGTGGCCTTCTTGGCGACCTTCTTTGCAACCTTCTTAGCGGCTTTTTTGGCGGGCTTCTTGGCAGCCATTCAGGAGTTCTCCATATGAGTGAGATGAGACCTTCCGCAAAGGCGCGCAGTGCCGCCCGGTGCAGAGGACTGCGACAGAGTGTAACGATGCTGCGGCGGAAGAGAAGAGGTTTCGCACGATTTTCCCTAGGAGAACGCACCCCGTTGCCCTGGATGCACACTCTGGATGGATGCGGGTTGGCCCGAGGTTGCCTAGAATGATGCTTTGCAAAAACCGAAGAGCCGAGCCATGCACCGCGCTGCCCCCCTGTTCCTGATGATGCTTTCGTTGTCGATGTGGTCGCTGCCCTGGCCGGCGTCAGCGCAAACCCGACCCCCGAACCTGGAACCGTTGCCCGATATTCCGCCCCCTCCGCCCGCGACCTTGCAACTGGCTCCCGGCCAGGAGCCCGAGGTTCGGATCATCCGGCGCGACCGCGAGACCGTCGAAGAGTTCCGGATCGGCGGGCAGCTCTACATGATGCGGGTGACCCCGATCGGCGGCGTGCCGTTCTATCTCGTCGATTTTTTCGGTGACGGCAATTTTGCGCGCACTGCGTCCTTCGACAGCGGTGTGCGCGTGCCGATGTGGGTGATCCGAAGCTGGTGATCTCCGGCGCGAGCCGGGACTAGGTCCGGTCATGGCTGTGTTCACCACTGTCACGCCGGAACAAGCGGTGGCGTGGCTATCACGCTATCCGCTCGGGCGGCTGCGCGAGCTCGTCGGCATCACGAGCGGTATCGAGAACACCAACTACTTCCTGACCACCGACGCGGGTCCGAACGACGGGCGTTACGTACTGACCCTGTTCGAGAAACTCGCACCCGATGAACTGCCGTACTACCTGGGTTTGATGGCGCACCTGGCCGATCGCGGCGTGCCTGCGCCGCGGCCGATGGTCAATCTGCAGGGGGCGTGGCTCGACCGGCTCAACGGCAAACCCGCCGCGATCGTCACCCGCCTGTCCGGCAGATCGGTCGCAACGCCAGGCGCTGCGCACTGTGCCGCCGTCGGCGTCATGCTCGGCAGCATGCACCGCGCGAGTATCGACTACGTTCCCGTGATGCCGAACCCGCGTGGTCCGAGATGGTGGACGGCGACGGCGCCGCAACTCGCGCGCTTCCTGCACGCACCCGAACGTAGCTTGCTGGACGAAGAGCTCCGCTTTCAGTCGAGCCATCGCTTCGATCGCCTGCCGCGCGGCGCCATCCATGCCGATCTGTTTCGCGACAACGTACTGTTCGACGCCGACGCCGAGGAAGTGAGCGGGGTCATCGACTTCTATTTCGCGTGCAACGACGTACTGCTGTTCGATGTCGCGGTCGCGGTCAACGACTGGTGTCGAATCGATTTCTTGGATCCCGGCGCCGGTCTCGACCCGGGCAAAGCACGCGCGCTGCTCGCCGGCTACGCCAGCGTGCGCGCCTTCGGTGAGACGGAAGGTCTGGCCTGGCCGGCAATGCTGCGGGCAGGCGCCTTGCGCTTCTGGGTGTCACGACTGTTCGATTTTCACCTGCCGCGGCCGGGAGAACTCGTGCATGCGCACGACCCCGCACACTTCCGGGACCTGCTGACCTGGCATGTCGCCCATCCCGGCCTGACCTCACTGCCCGGCACCTGACCCGACCCCTTGGAACACTCTGCCGAACCGACACTCATGCCCGCGTTCCGACGTGTAGCCGCACTGCGCGGGGCTCAATGGGTGGTCAACGCGTACGCGTTGTTCGCGCGCAGCCCACGGATCTGGATGCTGCTCGTGCTAATGGTGCTCGTGTTCATGCTCGTGTCCGGCGCGATACCGGTGCTGGGACCGCTCGTGTTCGGTCTGCTGTTTCCGATCTTCAGCGCCGGCCTCGCGCATGCGGCGCGGGCCACCGATCGGGGTGAGACGGTCGACCTGAGCCATCTGTTCGTGGGCTTTCGCGCGTCCACCGGCGACCTGGTCGCGGTCGGCGGCATCTACCTCGTCGGGCAGCTGGTCGTTGTCGCGGGCGTGCTGGCGCTGGGGGGCGCACCGCTTTATGAATTGCTCGGCGCGACCCCGGCGGCGGCGACACCGCCGCAGACGTCGGCCCCGCTTTCCGGTCGTGCCCTGGCGGCTGCGGTCCTGGGGATCGCCTTGCTGACGCCCCTGCTGATGGCCACATGGTTCGCGCCGCTCCTGGTCCTCTTCCACCAGCAGAAAGCGGTTCCGGCGTTGCAGACGAGCTTCTACGCGTGCCGGGCGAACTGGCTCGCGTTCGTCTTTTATCTGGCTTCGCTCGGCTTGATCATGCTGCTGGCGCGACTGCTGGTGAGCGTGTTGGCGCTGGTACCGATGCTCGGCCCCGGGCTGGCACTGGCAGTGATCGGCGCGCTGATCGCGGTGCTGGCACCGATCGGGTTCATCGCGTTCTACACGTCGTACATCGATGTCTTCGCCGAAGCGCTCGAACCCGCCGACCCTGCTGCGGATCGCGTCGTGCTGCCGTGATCAGGCCGCGTCGAGTTTCGCGTAGGCGAGGGCGAGCCATTTCACCCCTTCTCGACCGAAATTGACTTGCACCCTGGCGTCAGCCCCGCGTCCTTCGGCGTCGATGATCACGCCGGTGCCGAACTTCGCATGCCGAACGTTCTGGCCGATGCGAAACGGCAGCGCCGGGAAGTCGCCGCGAGGCGGCGCGCGCAGCGGGGGCGGCGCATAGGCGGACGGCGTCCGGG
>JACMMK010000066.1 GCA_014379045.1 Burkholderiales bacterium | reverse complement strand
GCCGCCTGCTCGGCCCAGGCGCCGGCGCGCCCGATGTGGCCGGTGCGTGTCAGCGACACCGCGGCGATGCCATGCGTGCGTGCGCGTTCGATCCCGAGCGAAGTGGAGAAGTGCGCGCCGACCTGGCCGTAGCTCAGCATGCCGTCGACCGCGGCGATCGTTGCGCGATCATGCGTGCACGCCGGTTTCGCATCGGGCACGACGAGACCGTCCTTCACCGCCTGCAGGTAACGCGGCAGACGCGCGACGCCGTGGGACTCATGACCCGACAGGTCGGCATCGACCAGATGCTCGGCCACGGTCTTCGCCTCGACCGTACCGCTGCCGCTCGCATGGAACAACTCTGCGACGAATGGAATCAGGACGGCTGGCGCAATCTTCATGGTGATGCTCCCGGTCGATACGGCGTTCCATTCTAACGGGGCCCGCGACGCCCGCACGCGGCGAACGTGCGGCGGGCGTGCGATCATCGCCGAAGCGGCTTCTCGCCTGCAGCCTGCGGCGGAGCGCGACGGAGGGACGACAATGAAGCTGCTCATTCTGCCGGGCGACGGTATCGGCCCCGAGATCACCGAGGCGACGCTTGCCGTCGTCGACGCGGCCGACGCGCGCTTCGGTCTGGGCATGAAATACGATCACGATCTGATCGGCTTTCCGGCGCTCGAGAAGTTCAAGACGACCTTTCCCGATCACGTACGCACCAAGGTCGGCGAGAACGACGGCGTGATTCTCGGTCCGGTGTCGCATCTGGACTACCCGCCGCGCGACCAGGGCGGCATCAACCCGTCCGGCGAGTTCCGGGTGAAGTGGGATCTGTACGCGAACATCCGTCCGGCGAAGAGCCGCATGGGGCTGTCGCGGGTCGGCGTGCCGATGGATCTGGTGATCGTGCGCCAGTGCACCGAAGGCTTCTATGCCGATCGCAACATGTTCATGGGTGTCGGCGAGTTCATGCCGACGCCGGACATCGCGCTCGCGGTGCGCAAGGTGACCGCCGAGGCCGCGCGCAAGATCGCCATCGTGTCGTTCGAGCTCGCACGGATCCGGCGCCGGAAGGTCACCGTCGTGCACAAGCAGAACGTGATGAAGATGAGCGACGGCCTGTGGCTGCGTGAGGCGCGTGCCGTGGCGCAGAACTATCCCGACGTCGAGATGGACGAGAAGATCGTCGATGCCACGGCGGCGCTGCTGGTGCGCGACCCGTCGAAGTTCGACGTGATGATGTGCGAGAACATGTTCGGCGACATCCTGTCGGACGAAGCGGGCGAACTGTCCGGGAGCCTCGGGCTCGCGGGGTCGACGAACGAGGGCGACGACTACTGCGTGGCGCAGGCGCAGCACGGGTCGGCGCCGGACATCGCCGGGCGCGGCATCGCGAACCCCACCTCGCTGATCCTCTCGGCGGCGATGCTGTTCAACTGGTATGGCCGGCGCCACAGTGACGCGAAACTGGTCGACGCGGCGGCGGCGATCGAGCGTGCGATCGATTCGGTGCTGATCGATCCGAAGCGGCGCACCGGCGATCTCGGTGGACCGCTCGGCACGCGCGAGTTCACCGCCGAAGTCGTGCGCGCGGTCGCGACCGCCTGAGCGATGTCGACGGGGGTGCGTCACCCGCCACTCGGGCGCGGCGTACGGAGGATCGACGGCGCACGTGCGCGCGGCGGCGCCTTCAGTTCCGGATGAGCCGCAGGTGCAAGCCTTCGGTCTGCGGTGCAGGCTTCACGCCGAGTGCCGCTGCGAGCGATCGGCGCAGGCGCTGGTACAGCATCGCCCCTTCGGCACGCCAGCCGGCCTGGGCACACACCTGCATCGCGATCTGGTAGAGACGCTCGGCCAGCGGATCGGCGGCGATCCCTCGTTCGCACGACGCCAGCGCGTGCGCGAGATCGCCGCGGGCCAACGCGCGTTCGGCGGCCGAGGCGAGCAGCGAGCCATGACGTTCGCGCAGCGCTTCGCGCATTGCCACGCTCCAACGAGACGCTGTATCGCCCGGCAGGAATTCCCCCGCGTAAAGATCCGGGTTGTCGCTTGTACGGAACGCTAACGCATCGACCTGCACCGCGGCTGGATCGAAGCTCAGCAGCCCCACCTCGTAGCGGATCGCGGGCGCTGCGGCCTCTTCGCCGAGCAGTCGTCGCACGCGCCAGAGCGTCGTGTCGAGACGACGTCGAGCCCGCTCGCCCTGCGCGTCCGGCCAGAGCGCCTCGACCACATCGTCGACTGGCACCGATGCGCCGCCGAGCGCGACCAGCACCTTGATGAGTTCGAGCGGCTTGCGCGGCAACTTGCGTCCCCACAACAGCGCGCGGCCCTCGCGCTCGATCGTGAAGGTGCCCAGACATCGAATCATCAAGGGTGCGGCGGGGAGTTGCCCGACGCGGCGACGTGGCGGCAATAGCAATGCACGCGTGCGCTCGAAGATCGGGCTCGCCATTTCCATGAACGCGTCGCCCTTGAGGTTGGGCGCGTGCAGCGGGTCGGGGAAGCGACGGTCCTGAGTGCGGAGTCCTTCGAGCTTCTGCAATGCCTGAAGTGCCTGATCGCGACGGCCGTCGAGCGCGTTGGCAAGCGTGCATGCGAGCCAGCCGAACCGATGCCTCGGGTTCGCGCAGACGGCATTTGCGGCATCTGCACGAGCGGCGCAGACATCACCGCCCAACAGGTGCACGAAACTGCGCGTCGCATACCACACGGCGCGCATGGGTTCGTGGGGACTGATCGCCTGGGCGCGGTCGAGCGCGCCCCGCGCACGCACCAGATCGCCGTCCATCAGCCACACGAAACCGAGATTGCCTTGCGCCGGCGCGAAGGCGGGATCTTGCGCGAGCGCTTCGAGCAGCGACGCTTGCGCGACGGTGTGGTCATCGAGGGCGAGTGCCACCATGCCGTAGGCGAAGTGCGCCTCGGGATAGTCGGGGCGAATGTCGATCGCGTGCGTCGCATCTGCGAGCGCGGCGTGCAACGTGGGTACCGGGTCGACGCCGTGCCAACCCAAATTCCCCGCGCGGAAGCGGGCATACGCGCGCGCACTGCAGCCGACCGCGGTGCGCGCACTGTCCGGCGATGCGTCGAGCAGCTGCAACGCCGCGACGTTGGTACCCGCCGTTTGCGGCCTCATCCACAACTGTGCCCAGGCGCGAAGTGCCGCGTCCGCGCCGCCGTCGCTCGTGCAGAGTGCTGCGCGCAGCGCGAGCGTGATTCCACGCGCGCTACGCGCACCGAGCAGCGCGCGATCGGCAACTTCATTACCATCGGACAGGCACATACGGTCGCTCCACAAGAGTGCCCGCTCGCGGCGATCGCGTGGCGCGGTCGACAGCGCGAACGTCACCTGCGTTCCAGTCGCATGCTCGTGCACGGCAACGTTCAACCTGAAGCCGTCCCGCCCAAGGGCGCGCTTCCCCGACTCGATGCCGGCAGCGCCGAGGGCGCGTGTCACGTCGTGCGCAAGTTCGATCTCCAGGACCCGCGCGAACGCCATCGCCCTGTCGGAGTCGGATGCGACCACCGGCGCGATATCGAGCGACACGCCATCAGTGAGTGGGACACGAATGCCGATGCGTTCCATTGCCGCCGGTCCCTGCGCGTTGCTGTCCATGCGCCAGCTTGCCATTGGCGTCGCGGGGCCGCAATCGTGAATCGGAGACGAATCGGTGCACATGCACGCGTACGCTAGACGCGTCAAATCCTTTTTTTCCCCGGAGGCGTGGAAATGAAGCGACATCGCTGCTCGAGAATCCGGACCCTGGTAGCCGCTGGCGTGATGCTACCCTCGGCAGTGGCCGCGCAAGGCGCCCCGTGGCCCGAGAAACCGGTGCGCATCGTGTTGGGATTCGCAGCAGGTTCGTCGGTCGATGCCATTGCGCGGCTGCTCGGCAATCGCCTCGGCGAAACCTGGACGCGCCCGGTGCTGATCGAGAACGTTCCCGGCAGTGCCGGCAACCTGGCGGCGGAACGCGTGGCGCGCGCCACGCCTGACGGCTATACGCTGTATTACTCGGGTAATGCGGCGATCGTGGTCAATCCGAGCCTGTATGAAAAGCTCGGATTCGATCCCGCGCGCGATTTCGTGCCGATCACGAATCTGGTCGAGACACCGAACGTGCTCGCGGTGCATCCGTCGCTGCCGGTGAAAAGCGTGCAGGCGCTGGTTGCGCTGGCGAAAGCGCGGCCGGGTGAGCTGAGCTACGCGTCGGCCGGCAGCGGCACGTCGCAACACCTGGCCGCCGAACTGTTCAACACGATGGCCGGTGTCAAGACCGTGCACGTGCCATACAAGCTCGCGCACCAGCAATCGCTCGACCTGTTGGGCGGACGGGTCGAATTCTCGTTCGGCAATATCGTCGGCTTGGCTCCGTTCATCCGCCAGGGACGCCTGCGCGCGCTGGCTGTCAGCTCACTCCAGCGCTCGAGCGTCTTCCCCGATCTGCCGACGATGGATGAACTCGGCTTCGCGCAGTTCGATGCGACCGCCTGGTTCGGACTGCTCGCGCCGACCGGTACGCCCGCTGCGATCGTGCGCAGAATCCACGAGGATGCGCGCCGGGCGCTCGCGGGCACCGAGCTCCGGGCACGTCTGACCGAGTTCGGCGCACAGGTCATCGCGAACACGCCCGAGCAGTTCGCCGCGCAGATCCGCGCGGAGACGCCGAAATGGGCGAAACTCGTGAAGGCGCTCGGGCTCAAGGCCGATTAGCCGATAGAGACTGACGAATCGCGGGTGAGATCCGCGTCGCGCGTGCGCGCGGTGCCCCACGCGTCGCGCCGCGCGTTCAGATCACCCCGCCCAGCTTGCACGCATCCAGATCGAGCCGCCGTGGCGCGTTGCGCGCCGTCGCGGTCGGACTGACACGCTCTAGCTGGCCGCGCAACACCCGCACCGTCTCGTCCGGCGCCTCGATATGCGGCAGGTGTCCGACGCCCGGCAGCACGTCGAGCGAGGCGCCGGGGATCAGTTGCGCAAGGCGCTGCCCTTCCGACAGCGGCGCGACCGGATCGGCGTCGCCCCAGATCAGCGCGACTGGCCGCTGGATGCTGCGGTACGCGTCACTGCGTCGGGTCAGCGCCGCGCCATCGGGGGTCAGCACCGAGGGCAACCAGGCGGCGTAAGCGACCGCAGTCCCCGTCCGGTGCAGGGGTCGCCGCAGCACCTCGACCCGCTCGGACGTCGCTGCGTCGGCGCGCGCCACCATCGACGTCAAAAAGTGACGCGTCAGCCAGGGGTTGGCGAGCGTTGCCGCGGCCAGCATCCGGGCGGCACCCGGCGAGTCCAGAATCGTCGCGATCAGCGGCTGCGGCGCCGCTTGATCGGCGCCCTCGGCGGGCAGCGACATCGCCGCCGAGACCATCACCGCCCCGACGATCCGGTGCGGATAGCGCAGCAGTGCTTCGACGACCGGACCGTTGCCGTACGAGTGCCCGACCAGGATGCCGCGGCACGCGTCGAGCTCATCGAGTACGCCGATCACCCGTGCCGCCTGGTCGGCGCGGCCGTAACGTGCCTGAGGGTCGCGGTCGGAATAACCGAACGGTGGCAGGTCGAGCGCCACCACCCGGTATCCCGACTCGGCCAGGGCTCGGGCGGTATCGCGCCAGAAACCGCTCCAGGCACCAGGACCGGGGACAATTATCACCGGCGTTGCGTCGGGCGGGCCCCATTCCTGGACGAATACCCGGCCGAACGATGGGTCGAGCGGCAGCGCCTGCAGCAACCTGCCCTCGGGCGGTGCCGCGAACGCAGGGGGATCGACCTCGCGTGTAGCCGCGGCCCGATCGAAGGCGAACAGCGCCAGCATGGCGGCCAAGGCGCCGCCCGCGAGAGTGAACAATGCCCAGCGACCGGTGCGCGTCGCGAGCGAACGTCTACGGTCAGACCTCGCTTGGGTTAGGCTCTGGTTCAGATCGCGGTCCGGTTTCATGCAAACGCTCGATGTTGCGGTCCAGCATACGACGTGCACAATACGATACTGATCCTCCTATGTCTGCCTCCGAGCGCCGCGCAGCGGGGTTCGTCGTCGGACCGATGAAAGTCTGAGTGGCCATCGGTCGACCACGCCGTGGTTCGAACCAGTTCGGACGCCGCACCGCAGCCCCGCGCACGAGCTTCTTCGGACGCATGCTCACGTGGCTGGTGACCATCGCAGTGTTGCTGGGCTTGACGTCGGCGCTACCCGTCGTCTGGGTCGAGACACAGTGCGGACCCCAGGGCCGCGTGCCGTCTCCGGCGTCGATCTCGCCGTCGGTCGACGATGCACGTTTCGTGCCGATCATCACCGCACTACCGCACAAGCGCGCGCTCGCGGGAAGTTTTCTCGCCTATCCCCAGTGGTACATCGTGCACGCGTACGAGGAGTTCGCCGCGATGCTCGCGCGTGAGGACGAGGCGGCCTTCGATTACGTCGGAAGCGTCACCGGATACTGGTCGAACCTGTGCGGACTCACCGGGTTCACGGCCGCGCTGGGGGAAACGTCGACTGAATCGAGGGCCGCGCGATACGTGTCGGGCGTGAGCTTCAGTCTCGAGATGATCGTCAAGGGCGCCTACGAAGAAACCATCGGACGCCTGAGCGCGCGGTGGCGCGGACGCGAGAAGACCGCCGAGGACAGGTTCGCCCTCGCAACGGCGAGCGATCAGGCGCGCTTCCTCCGCGAACGGCCCTGGCACGACTATCCGTTCTTCGACGCATTGCGGCGCTTCTGGGCCGAGACACCGACGTCCGGTGGCAGTCGCGTGCGCAAGGTGGAACGCCGGATCGCGCTGTCCGGCGAACTCGCAACGAAGGGCGTTTACGCCTGGGGCGTGGGCTGGCTCGCCCGACTCTCGCCGGCGGAGCAGCGGGTGCGCAGCGTCGTGCGCGGCTTGCGGCCGGCGGATCGCAGCATCGAAGGACTGACCGTGGTCGAAACCCTGCCCGACGGCCGCACGCTGATCGAGACCCCCCGCTACCGGGGGTATACCGAGATCGTGCGGACGCTGCTCGCGCGCGGGCGCGAACTGACCGAGATCGCCGGCAACGAGCGTGTACTGGTCACCGTGCTGCTGCCCGAGGGCAAGTTTGCCGATTCGCCGGGCGCGGTGCAGGTGTTCGCGTATCCGCTGCAAGCGCGACCGGGCTGGCGGCGGGTGGGGCTCGATGCCACCATTCCTGCGCTGGCAGCGACGCTCCGGCGGGTCGTGGCGGCCGGGGGCGAGTTCGAGCACCTGTACGAGCCCTGACGTGGACCGCCGCGACGCGCGCCGATTCGCCGCACCCGCGCGACCCAAGATGAAGCGAGCGGGTGCCAATCGGGAACGGCGCGGCCACGCTAGCCGAGGCCGCGCCTAAGCTGCGACAATGCACTCGCTTATCCGTCCGGGGACCGGTCCGCGGTCCTCGCGCCGGCGAATTCATGTATCTGCTCGCGTTCGTCACGATGATCGTCCTTGCCTGCCAGATGGGCAGCCGGGTGCTCGCGACGCTTCTGGCGCTCGACCTGAACACGAGCAAGTGGACGATCGGGCTGCTGATCGCGACGTATTCGGTGATGCCGCTGCTGCTCGCGGTGTACGCGGGACGCGTCGCCGATCGCTTCGGCACACGCCGGCCGATGGTCTGGGGCTGCGTCGCGATCGCACTGGGGTTGGCGATCCCCTTCGTGTTTCCGGCGGTGCCGGCGTTGTTCGTGTCGGCGACGCTGATCGGCTTCGGCTTCGTGTTCTATAACGTCCCCACGCAGAGCCTTGCCGGACAGTACGGTCCGAAGGCCGAGCGCACGCGCAACTTCGCCACGCTGTCGCTCGGTTACTCGGCAGCGAACCTCGTCGGCCCGGTCAGCACCGGGTACCTGATCGAGTGGTTCGACCATGGAATCGCCTCGGGCGTGCTTTCAGTTGCGATGCTGATCGCGGTGGCGGTGCTCGCGTTCAGTCGATCCCTCGCCGCGCCCGGGGTGTCCTCGGGCGCGGCGAAGCCCGGAAGTTCGTTCGAACTGCTCGCCAACCCGGAGTTGCGCAAGATCATCATCGCCAGCGCGTTCATCGTCACCGGCTGGGATCTGTTCACGTTCTATGTCCCGATCTACGGCTACAACATCCATCTGTCGCCGGCCCAGATCGGCCAGATCCTGGGCGCCTTCGCGATCGGCGGGTTCGTGATGCGCCTGGGGCTCGGGCCGCTGACCGCACGCTTTCGCATCCGGCCGGTGCTGCTCGCGTCGATGGTGTTCGGCGCGACGCTGTACGTGGTGTTCCCGTTCATCGAGAACTACCTGCAGTTGCTCGCCGTCGCGTTTCTGGTCGGCGGTGCGCTCGGTGTCGGCCAGCCGCTGACCTTGACGATGGCGTTCAACCGGTCGCCGGAAGGGCGCGGTGGCGAAGTCACCGGGATGCGGCTCGCGATCAACAATATCGCGCACGTGACCGTGCCGGTCACTGCAGGTGCGCTGGGCAGCGTTCTCGGCGTCGCCCCGGTGTTCGCGCTGGCCGCAGGTTTCCTGCTGATCGGCGGATGGATGAGCCGGAAGGCTTGAAGCCGGCTGCGCGACTACGGCGTATCGCGCAGCCGGGCCTGGGCTTCGGTGAGACGGCGTCGGGCGGCGTCGACATCGGCTTCGAGTTTGCGCACGCGGTCGAGATATTGATCGGTCGGCCGGCTGCGCACGCCGCCGATTCCCTGGCGATCGCCGACCTGGCTGGTTTCCTGGCCTGCTTCGAGCGCTTTCTGTGCGGTTTCCACGTCACGCTCGGCCGCGTTGACCGCGTCCATCGCCTTCTGCCGCTGCGACTCGCGCGACTGCTGGCGCTGCCGGAAGTCCTCGTTCTGGCGCTGCGTCTCGGCGCGTTTCGCGTCGGCCGCGCCTTGCCCCGAGCTGGTCGGGGCAGGCCGGTCGACCGTCACTTTCGGCGTCACATCCACTTTTTCGACCGTGACCGCGCCGGCGACAGGTTCCTGCGAGTAGATCACGCGGCCGGCCGAGTCGACCGACTTGAAGATCGCCTGCGCCACCGCGCCCGGGGCGAAAACGGTGAGCAGGCAAGCTACGACGAAGCGCACCAGGTGCGGTGCGCCTGGGGCGAGCAGCGAATGGCGGGCGGGGAGACGTGACATTCGAGATCCAGACGGTCGGACGGTTGCGCGGTGTCGCGGTGTCGCGGCGGTGTCGCAGCGCCGACCGTCGCGTACAAAGTTTGCCGAAGGGGCCCAACCGACAGCACCGGCGCGGCACCCGTACCCACAGCAACGCACATGCGCTCTTCAGGTGCACCAGACAGGCGTGATACCGACCTATATCGGCAGAGTCTGGGCGGGTTGAAGTATTTTTTCAATCGCCCGCCCCGTAAAAGTGGCGGGGCGGCAGGCGCGTGGCGTTTTCAGACGCGCTCGACCCTGGTGGGGGGCGTGCGCCGTAAAATGGGACGACACGCACCTGCGGCGACGTCCGCGCGTTCACGCAATGCGCCGCGATTCGCGCGTGCCGAGCGCGCTTCCATCGCGCGCCTTTGCCGTTCACGTCCCACCCCTGCTGTCCAGCCTTTACCTCGGCGCTTCGATGACCGCCCCCGCTTTCGTCCACCTTCGCCTGCACAGCGAGTATTCGGTCAGTGACGGGCTCGTCCAGCCCGAACTCGCGCTCGAACGTGCGAAGGCGCTCGGCATGCCGGCGCTGGCACTGACCGACGCCGGCAACCTGTTCGGGCTGATCAAGTTCTATCGTGCCGCGGCTGCGCGCGGCATCAAGCCGATCGCCGGCTGCGACCTGTGGCTGTCGCAGCCCAACGAGCGCGATCGCCCGGCGCGGATGTTGTTGCTGTGCCAGTCGCGGGTCGGCTATCTGCGACTCTGCGAACTGATCACCCGGGCGTACCGCGAAAACCAGGGCCGCGGCCGGCCCGAACTGCGCCGCGAGTGGCTCGACGGCGACGGCGGTCAGGGGCTGATCGCGCTGTGCGGGGCCCGCCACGGCGAGATCGGCGCCGCACTCGCTGCCGGCAACGATGGACTTGCCGAAGCGCTCGCCACCGAATGGGCGACGCGGATGCCGCGCCGGTTCTATCTCGAGGTACAGCGCGCGGGACACCCGGAGGACGAGGTACACCTGCGCGCCTGTGCACCGCTCGCCGCGCGCCTCGGCGTGCCGCTGGTCGCGACGCACCCGGTGCAGTTTCTCGACGCCGACGACTTCCGGGCGCACGAGGCGCGCGTGTGCATCGCCGAGGGCTATTCGCTCGGCGACCCGCGTCGTCCGCGGCGCTACACCGCCGAGCAGTATCTGCTGTCGGCCGAACAGATGGTCGCGCGCTTTGCCGACCTGCCCTCGGCGCTGGCGAACTCGGTCGAGATCGCGAAGCGCTGCAACCTCGAACTCGTGCTGGGCACGACGCATCTGCCGCGGTTTCCGACACCGGACGGCGTCACGCTCGATGCGTTCATGCAGCGCGAGGCCGAACGCGGCCTGGACGTCCGGCTGGCGGCGCTGTATCCCCATCCGGACGAGCGCGCGCGCGCGGCGCCGCGCTATCGCGAGCGCCTGGCGTTCGAGATCGAGACCATCGTCAAGATGGGCTTCCCGGGTTACTTCCTGATCGTCGCCGACTTCATCAACTGGGCCAAGCGCAGTCAGGTGCCGGTCGGGCCGGGACGTGGTTCCGGCGCGGGCTCGCTGGTCGCCTATTCGCTCGGCATCACCGATCTGGATCCGCTGCGCTACAACCTGCTGTTCGAACGCTTCCTGAACCCGGAGCGCGTGTCGATGCCTGATTTCGACATCGACTTCTGCCAGGAGGGACGCGATCGCGTGATCGGCTACGTGCGCGAGAAGTACGGAACCGAAAGCGTCGCGCAGATCGTTACCTTCGGCACGATGGCCGCGCGTGCCGTCGTGCGCGATGCCGGGCGCGTGCTCGATCTGCCGTTCTCCTTCTGCGACCAGATCGCGAAGCTCGTGCCGTTCCAGCCCGGCAAGGTGGTCACGCTCAGGCGCCGCAGCGGCGACGCACAGCCCAACGTGATCTATGCGCGCGAGGTCGAGCCGCAGATCGAAGCACGCGAGAAGGCCGAGGAGGAGGTCGCCGAACTGCTGGCGCTGGGCGAGCGCCTGGAAGGCGTCGTGCGCAACGTCGGCATGCACGCAGGCGGCGTGCTGATCGCCCCCGGCAAGTTGACCGAGTTCTGTCCGCTCTATGTCGCCGAGGGCACCGACGCGGCAGTGAGCCAGTTCGACAAGGACGACGTCGAGGCGGTCGGGCTGGTCAAGTTCGACTTTCTCGGCCTCACCACGCTGACGATCCTCGACTGGACCCTCAAGTTCATCGCGCGCCTCGACCCCCACGCGTCGATCCGCCTCGATGCGCTACCGCTCGACGACGTCCAGACCTATCGGCTGTTCGCGCGGGCGAACACGACCGCGGTGTTCCAGTTCGAATCACGCGGCATGCGCGATCTGCTGAAGCTCGCGCGTCCTGACCGCTTCGAGGACATCATTGCGCTGGTCGCGCTGTACCGGCCGGGGCCGATGGACCTGATCCCCGAGTTCTGCGACCGCAAGCATGGGCGCCATGCGGTCGCGTACCCCGATCCGCGGGTCGAGCAGGTGCTCGCCGAAACCTACGGCATCATGGTGTACCAGGAGCAGGTGATGCAGATGGCGCAGCTCGTCGGCGGCTACTCGCTCGGCGGCGCTGATCTGCTGCGCCGCGCGATGGGCAAGAAGAAGCTGGAAGAGATGGCCGAACAGCGGCAGATCTTCGCCGACGGCGCGGCGCGCTCGGGCATCAGCGCGCCGAAGGCGAACGAGATGTTCGACCTGATGGAGAAGTTCGCCGGGTACGGCTTCAACAAGTCCCACGCGGCAGCGTATGCGCTGGTCGCCTACCAGACCGCGTGGTTCAAGGTGCACCACGCGGCCGCGTTCTTTGCCGCGAACCTCTCGGCGGTGATGGACGATGCCGACAAGGTGCGCGCACTCTGCCAGGACGCACGAGAAAACGGCCTCGTCGTGCTGGCACCGGACGTGAATTCGGGCGAGTACCGGTTCGTGCCGATCGACACGCAGTCGATCCGCTTCGGGTTGGGGGCGGTCAAGGGTACCGGCGAGGCGGCAATCGATGCGATCGCCGCGGAGCGAGCGCGCAGCGGCGCGTTCCGGGACCTGTTCGATCTGTGCGCGCGCGTCGACAAGCGGATGGTGAACCGGCGCGTGGTCGAGGCGCTGGTTCGCGCAGGTGCCTTCGATGCACTCGACGACAATCGTGCACGCCAGCTCTCGTGGGTGGGCCTCGCGCTCGCTTCGGCCGAGCAACGCGAACGCAATGCGCAGCAGGTGTCGCTGTTCGGCGGCAGCGAGACCGAGGCGCGCCCGCCGGTACGCCTGCCCGACCCGCCGGCGTGGGACCGTCGCGAACAACTGCGCGAAGAGAAAGCCGCACTGGGGTTCTACTACTCCGGCCATCCGTACTCGGCGTATCGCGACGAGCTCGGTGCGTTCGTGCGCACCACGCTCGAGCGGCTCGCGCCGATCGCCAACGGCTACGAGTACGGGGGTGGCGCGCAGGCGACGCAGTCGATCGCCGGTGTCGTCGAGTCGGTGCGGCAGTTGAAGACGCAGAACAGCGCGCGCCTGATCGTGATCACGCTGTCCGACGGGACCGCAGCGGTCGAAGTGACGATGTATGGCGAGCTCTACGACCTGCATCGCAAGACCATCGTCGAAGACGCGCTGCTCGTGATGGAAGTGAAGGTGCGCGACATCCGGCGCGCCGGTTCGGGGGGCGCAGGGGGCCAGGTGCCGGGGGACGAAGCGAGCGTCGACACCTTTCGTCGGATTGCCGCGGAAAAGGTGTACGACCTCGCCGCAGCACGCAACCGGTTTGCGCGCGGACTGCGGCTGCGCTGCAATGGCGGCTCGCACAGCGCGAAACTGCGCGAGGTGCTGGGGCCGTATCGCAACGGCCCGTGCCCGGTGCAGATCCTATACGACAACAGTTACGCGCAGGCGAAGCTCACGTTGGGCGAGAGCTGGAACGTGAACCTGCACGACGAACTCGTCGGCAAGCTCGGCGCGTGGCTGCAGCCGGGCGCGGTGGAGATCGTGTACTGATGCGGACGCGCCCGGCTTTTTCGAGCGCGTCGATGCGCGCCCGTGCGTGCGCGTCCCATGAGGCGAGCGTGATGCGGCACATTGCCCGATGACCACGCGCTGGATCGATTCCATGTTGTTGGCCCGGCTGTCCGACGAGGCGCGTGCGAGCCCGCGGCGGCGCAGGAATTTCAATTTTCATCCGCGCGACGACTACCCGAGCAACCGCCTGTTGAACGCGATCGAGCCGGACTCGTATGTGCCGCCGCATCGCCACCTCGACCCGACCAAAGACGAGACGCTGTTCGTGCTGCGCGGCGCGGTCGGGGTGCTGTTGTTCGATGTGGAAGGTGGCGTGCTCGAGCGGCGCGTGCTTCGGGTGGGCGCGGACGCGCTCGGAATCGACATCGCACACGGCACGATTCATTCGTTGATCGCGCTGGAGTCCGGAACCGTCGTGTTCGAAGCGAAGGCAGGACCGTTCATCGCCCGCACCGCCGCGGAATTGCCTGGCTTCGCGCCGGACGAACATTCGCCCGAAGCGGCGGGCTATCTGGCCTGGATGCGCAGCCTGTTCGCTTGAAGGCTTGGTTGTGGCAGCGCAACACCCTGCCAGTCACGCGACCCGCGGCCCTCAGGTAGCCCGTCGGCACATGACAATCGTGCTTCCCTGAAGCGCCATCCGGGCTACCTGTCGAACATGAAGGATGTCACATCCTGAGTGTAGATTTTGTCGCAGTTCTGAAGCCACAGCCGACCCCTCGCTTCAGTCCGACAAACCGGGTCATTCAATCCGTCCACAGGAGATGTACGTGCCAGACAGCGTGTCCAACACCCGCCGTTCATTCATCAAATCGACTTCGATGCTCGCCGCCGCCCCGTTCGTGGGGACGCTCGGCGCGTTGCACACCCGGATGGCGCAGGCCGCCGGGTTCTCCGCTCTCGTCGGCAGCCCGTATGGCCCGATCCAGCCGGTCAACGATCTCACCACCGGTCTGCCGCTGCTGAAGCTGCCTTCGGGCTTCAGCTACAAGAGCTACGGCTGGACCGGCGACATCATGAGCGACGGCCAACCCACGCCGAGCAGTCACGACGGCATGGGTGTCGTACGTACGCGGCGCGTGGGTCGCAGCACCGAGATAGTGATGGTGCGCAATCACGAGCGCGGCACCTCGTCGTCGCCGATCGTCAGCGTACCTACCTACGACGGCGTTGCCAATGTGCCCACGTCGGGTTCGCCGAGCCGTCCAGGCGGCGGCACCAGCAACCTCGTGTTTCGCGACGGCAACTGGGTCTCGTCGTACGCGAGCCTCGCGGGCACGCTGACCAATTGCGCCGGTGGCGTGACGCCTTGGGGCACCTGGCTCACCTGTGAAGAAACCATTTCGAACCGCATGACCGGGCTCGGTGGCCCGACCGGGCTGAAACACGGTTACGTGTTCGAAGTGCCGGTAGACGCCGCGCAGACCACCGCTGTGCCGATCGTCGGCATGGGTCGTTTTCAACACGAGGCCGTCGCCGTCGATCCGCAGACCGGCTTCGTGTACGAGACGCACGACTCGACGCGCGTTGCCGGTCTGTTCCGGTACGAGCCGACCGTGACCACCGGTGCGCTCGGGTCGCTGGGCCAGGGCGGCACGTTGAAGATGGCCAAGATCAGAAACCAGATCAACGGCACGGCGCCGCTGCTGGCACCGCAACTCGGCGACACCTTCGAGCTCGAGTGGGTGACGATCGACAACCCGGACGCCGAGCCGGTTTCGGTCCCTGCCCCTTACTTCCCGTTCGTGACCGGCACCACCACCGTCGCCGGCCCGTTCAAGGAGGGGTTCGACAAGGGCGGCGCGCAGATGAGCCGCGGTGAAGGCATCTGGTACTGGAATCGCAGCATGTTCATCGTCGACACCGCCGGCGGCGTCAGCGCGGGTGGCACGGTCGGCGGCGGCGACGGCTGCGTCTGGGAACTCGATCTCGACACGCAGGTGCTCACCTGCATCTTCGTCGTGCCGGCCGGCATGCCGAGCGTCGGCAACAACGCCGACAACATCACGGTCAGCCCGAAAGGCGGCATTGTGTTGTTCGAGGACGGTGGCACGCACACCGCGAACGGCGTCGTCTTCGGTTGCCGGATGATGGGTGTGCTGCCCGACGGCAACACCTACGCGTTCGGTGAGAACAACCTCACTGCCGCCGTGCGCGCTGATGCGGTCGCGCAAGGCAAGGCGGCGGGGACAGGCGATGGGCGCGGCAACGAGTTCTGCGGGGGCACGTTCTCGCCGGACGGCCGTGTGCTGTTCGTCAATATCCAATCGCCGGGGATCACGTTCGCGATCTCGGGGCCGTGGGCGCAGGGCCCGCTGTAACACGCAACGCTGATGATCGGGCAGGGGTGCAGCAGGGGCCGCACCCCTGCCCGTAAATCTCCCATAGTCCCAACAACAAGGAGCTTTGACATGAAACGCAATCTATTTATCGGCGCCCTTTGCGCCACGTTCGCGCTCGCCGCGCCTGCGGTACACGCGCTCACCTTGACCTCGGTGAACCTGAACGGCAACGACAACAACGGCGTGCTGATCCTCGGCAACACGCTCGGCGTCGACGCGGGCATGCGCAACGCGGGTCCGGCGATCTTCAATTTCACGATCGACCCGAACAGCGCGGTGATGTACAACTTCAACTCGATCGTGCAGAACCTGAGCGGCGCCAACTGGGGCGCGCTGACGATCTCGCTGCGCGGCGATGCATTCTTCTCGCCGGTGCCCGGAACACCGTCCGGCTTCGGTAGCGTGACGCCGGGCTTCGGCTCGATCTCCGGCGTCGTAGTGACGCCCCCGGTCGATCCGTTCAGCCAGATGATCAGGTTCGGCGGCAGCGGTGAGCCGTTCGAAGTCCAGGCGGGCAATCCATTCGTTTCGGCAGGACTGTTCGATTGGCAATTGAGCCTGAGCCGGCTCGACATGGGCGACACGTTCTCGGTGGTGATCGAGACCTCGCCGATCCCGGTGCCGGGCGGCCTCGTGCTGCTGCTGAGCGGGCTGGCGGGGGTGGCGACGTTCGCGCGCAAGAAGAAGGTCGCCTGAGCAGTCGCATCGGGCCGTCGTAGTGAAAGGGCGCCGGGTCGGCGCCCTTTTGCGTTGCATACCAACGAAAGATCCAAGGAGACACGCGATGTCCACAGATGTTCGCGCCAGCCGGCGCAGTTTTCTGAAAAGCACGTCATCGGTTGCAGCCGCCCCGTTCGTCGGTTCGTTCGCGGGGCTATACGCCCGACAGGCGACCGCCGCGCCTTCGGCGCTGATCGCGAGCCCGTACGGCCCGATCGCGCCGGTCAATGACATCACGACGGGGCTGCCGCTGCTGAAGCTGCCGGCCGGCTTCACCTACAAGAGCTATGGCTGGACCGGCGATGCGATGACCTCCGGCGGCGCGACACCAGGCAATCACGACGGCATGGCGGTCGTGCGCACGCGCCGCGTCGGCCGGTCGACCGAGATCACGCTGGTACGCAATCACGAGCTGGGTCTGGCAAGTGCCAACATTCCGGCGGCAGGGCGCTACGACACCGGCAACATCGTCGTCGCTGCGGGTCTGCCTAACGGTGCGTTCCCCGTCGGCACGCCGAATCTTTCCGGCACCACCGGACTCAACGGCTTCACCGGCGGCGGCACGACCAATCTCGTGTTCCGCGACGGCAACTGGGCCGAATCGTTCCCGAGTCTCGGTGGCACGCTGGGCAATTGCGCGGGGGGATTGACGCCGTGGGGCACCTGGCTGACCTGCGAAGAGACCGTGGTCAACGTGTCCGGGTTCAACGGACGCAAGCACGGCTACGTTTTCGAAGTGCGCCCCGATCCTGCCGGCACCACGGGCGTGCCGATCGTCGCTATGGGTCGTATGCCGCACGAAGCGGTCGCGGTTGATCCATTGAACGGCATCGTGTACGAGACCGAAGACAACCGCAACGCCGCCGGGCTCTACCGCTTCATCCCGACGGTCGCGCAGGGTGCCCCGGGCACGCTCGAGCAGGGTGGACGCCTGCAAGGCGCCAAGGTGATCGGCGTCACCAATGCCGATCTGATCGTGCCCAACGTCGGCGATACCTACCGTCTCGAGTGGATGGATGTCGTCGATCCGGATGCCGACCCGCAGATCCGCGCGGTCTTCCCGGATTTCGGACCGTCGGGTAGCGCGCCCGCGCCCGGACCCGCGATCCTCTCCGGTCCGTTCGCCCAGGCGTGGGACCTCGGCGCTTTGCGGATGAGCCGCGGCGAAGGCATCTGGTACTGGAACCGCAAGATGTACATCGTCGACACCGGCGCCGGCCTGCAGAACCGGACGAGCCCGGCACCCCGCCGCGGGCAGGGCGACGGCGCGGTATGGGAGCTCGACCTCGACGCGCAGACGCTCACCTGCATCTATGCGGTGCCACAGTTCTCATCGCAGGTCGGCAACAATCCCGACAACGTCACCGTCAGCCCCAAGGGCGGCATTCTGCTCTGCGAAGACGGCGGCAATTTCACGGCCGGCGGCACGACGTTCGGGGCGCGTCTGATGGGGCTGACCCTTGCCGGGGATGCGTACTCGTTCGCGGAGAACAACTTCACCGCTGCGGTGAGCGCACAGGCCGCAGCACAGGGCAAACCGGCCTCCGGCGACACCACCGGACGCGAATTCTGCGGCGCGTGTTTCGATCCGACCGGGCGGGTGCTGTTCGTCAATCTCCAGACGCCGGGGGTCACCTTCGCGATCTCGGGACCGTGGGGTGCGGGCCCGCTGTAGACGTACCGGGCGCACGTGCGGCGCGCAATCCGGCGCTGCACGCCGCGAGCTCGATAGAGCGCCGATGACAGGACGCCTGCTGTTCCCGCTCATGAACAGCAGGTTGTCTGGCGGTCAGCGGGGCCTTCCTCACCTGTTCCGGCAGAGGGTGCGTCGCCCCGGATCGACATCGTGCGGCTTCGACCTGCGCGGGCGCGCGATGCACCGAACCCCCGATGGTCGAGAAGCAGGCACACTGCGCGCTGACGAAAACGATTCGGGACCTTCCGCATGCAACGGACATCCTTCTTGTCTGCCTCGCAGGCGACCCCCGGCACCGGCGAAACCTCGAGCGTTGCCAACAGGCAAGAACGGGCCGTGTCGGCAGCCTCGCGCGCCGTGCCTGACGAGGAGGCCGCAGCATGAATCTGCAGCTCGAGAACTTCACGGCCCTGGTCTCCGGCTCGACCGCAGGCATCGGCTTTGCCATCGCCAAAGCGCTCGCCGCGGAAGGCGTGAAGGTGGCGGTGAACGGTCGGACTGCGGCTCGCGTCGAGCGCGCGCTGGCGGAGATCCGCGCCCAGACCCCGAACGCGAAGCTGGTCGCGCATGTTGCCGATCTCACGCGTGCTGACGAGGCTCGACGCACGCTCTCGCTGCTGCCCGAACTCGACCTGCTGATCAACAACCTGGGCGTCTATCGTCCACGACCGTTCGCCGACATCGACGACGCGCAGTGGGCGGAGATGATCGACACCAACTTCATGTCCGGATTGCGCCTCGCACGCGGGTATCTGCCAGGCATGATCGCCCGGAATCGCGGACGCATCGTGTTCATCGCCAGCGAATCGGGGGTGGACGTGCCCGCCGAGATGATCCACTACGGCGTGACGAAGACGATGCAGATCGCGCTCGCGCGCGGGCTCGCCAAGCTCACCGCAGGCACCGCGGTCACGGTCAACTCGGTGTTGGCCGGGCCTACCTACAGCGAAGGGGTGCAGAACTTCATCGGCGCGATGGCGACCGAGCGGGGCAGCGACGCGCAGACGATCGAGCGCGAGTTCTTCCAGAACGTGCGACCGCAGTCCTTGTTGAAGCGCTTCATCGCGCCCGAGGAAATCGCCGCGATGGTGGCGTACCTCTGCAGTCCGCTCGCCGCAGCGACCAACGGCGCGGCGTTGCGCGTCGAAGGCGGTATCGTCAACGCAATCCTGTAGCGGGTGCGCAGTTCATTCGAGGGAGAGGCGCGCAATGAAGGCTGTCGGCTATCGCAGGTCCCTGCCGATCGATGACCCCGAGTCGTTGATCGATGTCACCGTCGACGATCCCCGACCGGGTGCGCGCGATCTGCTGGTCGAAGTGCGCGCGATCTCGGTCAACCCCGTCGACACGAAGATGCGGATGCGTGCAGCGCCCGCGCCGGGCGCGACGAATGTGCTCGGCTGGGACGCCGCGGGCATCGTCCGCGAAGTCGGCACCGAGGTGAGCCTGTTTCGCCGGGGCGATGAAGTGTTCTACGCCGGCGCGATCCAGCGGCCCGGCACGAATGCGCAGCTGCATGCGGTCGACGAGCGCATCGTCGGGCGCAAGCCCGCGAGTCTCGACTTCGCGCAGGCCGCAGCATTGCCGCTGACCAGCATCACCGCATGGGAGTTGCTGTTCGACCGGCTCGGCGCGACACGGCGCGCCGCCGGGGCGGGTGACGGCACGGGGAATCCCGCCGCGTCTTCGCGCAGGACATTGCTGATCACCGGCGCCGCAGGTGGCGTCGGTTCGATGCTTGTTCAACTCGCGCGCCAGTTGACCGATCTGACGGTCGTCGGCACCGCGTCGCGCGAAGAGACGGCGCAGTGGGTGCGCGCATTGGGTGCGCATGCGGTGATCGACCACTCGAAACCGCTGGCGGGCGAACTCGCGCGTGCCGGCATCGGCCAGATCGATCTGGTGGCGAGCCTGACCCACACCGACGAACACTTTGCCGCACTGGTCGAGGCGATGGCGCCGCAGGGAAAGTTCGCGCTGATCGACGACCCGAAGACCGCGCCCGACGTCATGTCGATGAAGCGCAAGTCGCTGTCGCTGCACTGGGAACTGATGTTCACCCGGGCGCTGTTCGAGACCCCCGACATGATCGAACAGCATCGCCTGTTGAACGAGGTGAGCCGTCTGGTGGACGCCGGCGTGCTGCGCACGACGCTTACCGAGACGCTCGGCGTGATCGATGCGGCGACGCTGCGACGCGCCCATGCATTGATCGAGGGTTCACGCGCGCGCGGCAAGCTGGTACTTTCCGGATTCTCCTGAGCTCCCCTCCGCAGGCATGAGTGTTCCGACGCGCCAGGCAGTCGCCGTGACCTCCTCCCACGTTGCGTCGGATCGGTGCGCACCCACGCGCCGGATGAACGTGCTCTGGATGTACTCGCTTGCCGCGGTGTTGTGCGCGCCAGGGGGTGGGCAAGTCGCCCATGCGCAAGGTGGGCCGGCGAAGGTCATGCGCATCGTCGTGCCGTTTCCGCCGGGCGGCCCGTCCGACTACGCCGCGCGTATCGTCGCGCAACGCCTGCCCGAGGCGCTGGGGCAGACGGTGATCGTCGAGAACCGCCCGGGTGCCTCGGGGGTGACCGGCGCGGACTACGTCGCGCGTCAGCCCGCCGACGGCAACACGATCGTGATCGCCAATGTCGGGATGATCACCATCCTGCCGCACCTGCAGAAGTTGCCGTTCGACCCGTTGAAGGATTTCACGCCGATCACCAACCTGATCGCCGGGCCGTCGTTCCTGCTGGTGCACCCGTCGGTCCCGGTGCGCTCGGTCAAGGAGGTGATCGCGCTGGCGAAGAAGCGGCCGGGTGAACTGACCTTCGCGTCGGCGAGCGTCGGTCAGGTGTCGCACATGAACGGCGAACTGATGAAGGTGCTGGCCGGAATCGACATGCTGCACGTGCCGTACAAGGGCACCGCGCAGGTGTTGCCCGAACTGCTCGGCGGGCAGGTGTCGATGACGTTCTCGACCTCGATCGACAACCTGCAGTTCGTGAAGGCGGGGCGGGTGCGCGTGCTGGCCGTCACCGGCCGGCAGCGCCTGCCGATGTTGCCCGAGGTGCCCACGATGGCCGAGTCGGGTCTGCCGGGTTTCGACTCGCTGAACTGGAACGGCCTGGTGGGGCCGGCGGGCTTGCCTAAAGAGGTGCTGGCGCGACTGAATCGCGAGATCGTGCGCGCGATCAACGTGCCGGAAGTGAGAGAGAAGATCACGGCGCAGGGCAATTTCATCATCGGCGACACGCCCGACGAGTTCGTCACGTACATCCGCGCCGAGTACGCGAAGTGGGGCGATGTGGTCAAGCGCGCCAAAATCCGGCTCGAATAGACGGGCAGCGGTCAAGCGCCTCGAGCCCGGTCAGATATCGCCGGCGAATCCGGGCAACACGACCGCCAACGCCTGCGACACGCTGTCGCAGAGATTCGCCTGCCCCAGGCGTGTGGTGAACCCGGACCGTTCGAACAACGAGCGCGGTTGCGCGTTCGCCCCGGCAATCAACAGCCGCTTGCCGTTTCGGGCGAGCTTGCGCTGCAGCGTCTCGAGCATGTCGAGGCCGGTGGTGTCGATATTGATCAGCTTCTGCAGATCGAGCACGATTACCTGCGTCGGATGCGCGGGTTCGGCCAGGGCGAGCAACGGTTCGATCTTGTTCGCGGCGCCGAAGAACAAGGTGCCGAACACCTCGAAGATGCGTACCGGGCGTGCATCCGCCGGCACGTCGCTCGTGTCGTCCAGGGTCGGTGGCGCGACTTCACGCACTTCGGTCAGGCCGGAGACTCGCGTGATAAAGAAGGCCGCGGCAAGCACCAGACCGACCTCGACGGCGACGGTCAGATCGAAGATCACGGTGAGCACGAAGGTGGCCAGCAACACCGCCTGGTAGTTGAAACGATACCGGCGCAACTCGCGGAACTCACGCCATTCGGCCATGTTCCATGCGACCACGAGCAGGATCGCCGAAAGCACGGTGAGCGGGATGTAGCGTGCGGCGGGCGCGGCGACCAGCACGATCGCGAGCAGCGTCGCGGCATGCACGATCCCGGCCACCGGCGTCCTCGCGCCCATGCGCACGTTCGTGCTGGTACGTGCGATCGCGCCGGTCGCGCAGAACCCGCCGAAAAGCGGTGCTGCGATGTTGGCGAGGCCCTGCGCGATCAACTCCTGGTTCGGATCGTGGCGATCGTCGATCATGTTGTCGGCGACGGTCGCCGAGAGCAGCGACTCGATCGCGCCGAGCAACGCGATCGTAAACGCGGGGGCGATCAATGCGCCGAGCGACGACAGCGAGACCTGCGGCCAGGCGAACGTCGGCAGGCCCGCCGGAATGCCGCCGAAGCGCGAGCCGATGGTTTCGATATCGAGGTCGAGCAGCGCAGCCACTGCGGTTCCGGCGACCAGCGCTACCACCGGGCTGGGCACCACGCGCCAGCGCGTCGGCCACGACACGATCAGCAGCACGCAGGCGGCACCGAGCGCGATGCTGGTCGCGTTCGCCGTCGGCATCCCGGCCCAGAGCGCGGCCACCTTGGCGAAGAATTCGGCGGGCAACGCATCGATCTCGAGCCCCATGAACTCTTTCACCTGCGAGAGCAGGATCAGGACCGCGATGCCCTTGGTGAAGCCGCTGATCACCGAGACCGGAATGAAGCGGATCCAGCTGCCGAGCCCGGCGAGTCCCATCGCCAGCAGCATGAGTCCGGCGAGCAGCGTGCAGATCAGCAAGTTCGCCACGCCGTGCTGCACGACGATGCCGTAGACGATCACGATGAATGCGCCGGTGGGCCCGCCGATCTGCACGCGCGAGCCTCCGAACACCGAGACGACGAAGCCCGCGACGATCGCGGTGAAGATGCCCGCCTCCGGTGACATGCCGCTGGCGATCGCGAACGCCATCGCCAGCGGCAGCGCCAGGATGCCGACGGTGATGCCGGCGATCAGGTCGATACGCAGCTGGTGCCGGTCGTAGCCCTTCAGACTTTCGATCAGACGCGGCCGAAAGCCATGCAACGCACGCATCGAAACTACCTGACCCGCATGCCCGGCAACGCGCCCGTGTCGGGTTCGAGGAGAAAGATGCCGGAGGGGTTGCGATCGCCGCCGTCGGCGCTCGCTGCGAGGACCATCCCTTCGGACACGCCGAACTTCATCTTGCGCGGCGCGAGGTTGGCGACCATCACCGTCAGGCGTCCGATCAGTTCCCGCGGATCGTAGGCCGACTTGATGCCGGCGAAAACCGTGCGCTGCGTGTCCCCTAGATCGAGCGTCAGGCGCACGAGCTTGTCGGCGCCTTCGACGTGTGCCGCATCGACGATGCGCACGATGCGCAGATCGACCTTGGTGAAATCGTCGATCGAGATTTGCTCGGTCAGCAGGGGCTCGGCGAGGAGGTGGGCATCGGAGTCGGGGGAAGAGGGGCTGGGGGCTAGGGGCTGGGGACTG
>JACMMK010000065.1 GCA_014379045.1 Burkholderiales bacterium | reverse complement strand
GTGCCGGTGCATCTGGTGCACTGGTCCGTCGACCACGTCCGCGAGCGCTGCGTCGGCAGCAGCGGGCGCGACGACGACGCGCAGGCCTTCATCTGGGTCGAGCGTGCGATCGACGATCCGGCGCTCCAGGCCACGATCGCGCGCGTGGACCTCGCCGACGCGGCGCGACCGTACCGGTCCGAGGTCGGCCCGGCAGTGACCGCGCTCGTGACCTCGCTCGTCGAGCGGTTGCGCCGGGGCATCGCCGTGTTCATCGACTATGGGTTCGGCCGGGCGGAGTTCTACCATCCGCAGCGGCGCGAGGGCACCTTGATGTGCCACTATCGCCAGCATGCGCACACTGACCCGTTCTACCGGCCAGGCCTGCAGGACATCACCGCTCACGTCGACTTCACTGCCGTGGCCGAGGCAGCGATCGGCGCCGGCGGACGTCTCGCGGCCTACACCACCCAGGCGCATTTCCTGATCGACGCCGGCATCGCAGCGCTGCTCGCGCGCACGCCCGCCGAGCAGACCGCGCGCTATCTGCCGCAGGCCGCGGCCGTGCAGCGTCTGCTGTCACCCGGCGAGATGGGCGAGCTGTTCAAGGTCATGGTCATCGCACGCGATTGCGACCTCGCGCTTCCCGGCCTGGGCGGTCGCGATCTGTCGAGGCTGTTGTGAACGGCGGGCCCCGACGTCGCCCCGACGGGGTCGCGCGCGCAGGCGCCGTGTGTCGATACGGCAACGGCCAGCAGCGTCCATGATGACCACGCGCGCACTCATGTGCTCACAACGTTCGCGCTGAAGCGATGACCACGTCGGCTCGACCGCTTCTGTTCACGCCGATCGCGCTGCGCTCGCTGAGCGCACGCAATCGCGTCGTCGTCTCGCCGATGTGCCAGTACGAATCCGACGCCGGCGGGCCTACCGACTATCACCTGGTGCATCTCGGGCAGTTCGCGTTGGGCGGCGCGGGCATCGTGTTCTCGGAAGAGACCTCGGTCGAGGAACGCGGCCGCATGACCTGGCATTGCGCCGGCATCTACGATGATCGACACGTGCCCGCCTACCGGCGTCTGACCGAGTTCCTGTCGACCCACGGCGCGATTCCCGCGATGCAGATCGGACATTCCGGGCGCAAGGGAGCGATCAGCGAACCGTGGCACCGCTACCGGCCGTTGACCGACGCGGACGCGAGTGCGGGGCGGGCGCCCTGGCCCATCGTCTCGGCGAGCGCACTGCCCGATTCGCCGATCGCGCAGACCCCGCATTCGCTCGACCGGTCGGAGATCGCGGTGCTGGTCTCACACTGGCGCGAAGCCGCGCAGCGCGCCCTCGATGCCGGGTACCGACTGCTCGAAGTGCATGCGGCGCACGGTTATCTGCTGCACCAGTTCCTGTCGCCGATCGCCAATGAGCGCGACGACGGCTACGGCGGCGATCTCGCGGGGCGCATGCGCCTGTGCCTCGAAGTGATCGAAGCGGTGCGGAGCGTCTGGCCCGCGGAATTGCCGCTGTTCCTGCGTGTATCGGCGGTCGATGGCAGCAACGGCCGCTGGACGCTCGACGACACGGTGGCGCTCGCGCGCGCGGCGCGCGAGCGCGGCATCGATGTGGTCACCACGTCCTCGGGCGGCATTCATGGTCCGGGGACCGCAGCACCCGTCGTGCGCGTGCCGGGTTATCACGTGCCCTACGCCGAACGCGTGCGCCGCGAGGCGGAGGTGAAGACACTCGCGGTGGGGCTGATCACCGAGCCTGCGCACGCCGAACAGATCCTCCAACGCGGCGAGGCCGATCTGATCGGTCTCGCGCGCGAACTCCTGTGGAATCCGCACTGGCCTGCGCACGCGGCGCGCGCGCTGGGCGTCGACGACTATCTGGCGCTGTTGCCGCGCGGGTATGCCTGGTGGCTCGAGCGACGCGAAGATATCCGGCGCGTGACCGAAGCCGCACGGCATCCGCGCGCCGACTGACGGACGCAGGCACGCGTCGTCGGGCGCCTTGCGCTTCGCG
>JACMMK010000064.1 GCA_014379045.1 Burkholderiales bacterium | reverse complement strand
GGGGCGAGACCGGCGCACCGGCCGACACCGCGCTGCATGGCGGTGCGTATGTGAAGGGGGACCGGGCCTACCTGCCGTACAGCGGCGGCGGCTTCGTGATCCTCGACATCTCCGACCTGTCCCGACCGATGATGGTGAGCGACCTGCCGTTCTCGCCGCCGTTCGCCTCGCGCATCGCGGTCCACACCGCGTTGCCGCTGACCGGACGCCCGCTGGTGGTCGTCAACTCGGAGGCGATCGCCGAACGTTGCGACGAACCGTTGCAGTTCGCCGCGATCATCGATGTCGGCGTCGAGACGCGACCGCGCCTGATCTCGCTGTTTCCATTGCCGATCCCGCCCGAGGACGCGCCGTACCGCAGCTTCGCCGATCGTCCCGGACGCTTCGGGCCGCACAACCAGCACCAGCCGCAGTATCAGGAAATCCTGTACCAGGACGAGAACACGGTGTTCATCACCTGGTTCAACGCCGGACTGCGGGTGTACGACATCTCGATCGAACGCCAGCCGCGCGAGATCGGCTACTTCATACCGCCCGATCCGGTCGAGCGCCGCGGTCCGCTACCGAAGACCGGGTTGGTCGTGCAGTCCGAAGACGTCGTCGTCGACGCACGCGGGAATGTGTACCTCTCCGACAAGAACCACGGCATCTACGTGCTGCGTTTCGATCGGGGGTCATTGAGCGTGGTCACGACCTCGACGGCGACCGCGACCCCGGCGATGCAGGCGCTGGTGCTGCAGGCGTTCGGTGCGCCGTTGCAATTGATGGAGGTGCCGCGGCCGGCGGTGGGGCCGAACGACGTGCTGGTGAAGGTCGGCGCCTGTGGCGTCGGACTGACGGTGGTCAACCTGCTGGCCACACCCGGCCGGGTCGATCGCTACCCGCGTATTCCCGGCCACGAGATCGCCGGCGAGGTGGTCGAGATCGGATCCGAAGTGCGCACCGTGGCCGTCGGCACCCGGGTGACCAATCATTTCTATCTCACCTGTGGCCAGTGTCATAACTGCCGGCGCGGTCGCGAGACGCTCTGTCTCGCGACCGGCGGCAACATCGGGCAGAACCGCGACGGCGGCTACGCCGATTACGTATCGTTGCCCGCGCGCAATGTCGTCGCGATTCCGGATGGCGTGTCCGATGTCGACGCGGCGGTCGCGTCCGATGCGATCGCCACACCGTTCCATGCGTGCTTGAAGGAAGCGAAGCTCGGCCCGGGCGACAGCGTGATGGTGATCGGTGCCGCCGGTGGCGTCGGCATCCACATGATCCAGATGGCGCGGCTGTGCGGGGCGCGCGTGATCGCGGTCGATGTCGGCGCCGCCAAGCTCGAGTTCGTGCGCGGGGTCGGCGCAGACGTGATCCTGGACGCCTCGGCGGGCGACCTCGCGGCACAGGTGATGGCGCATACCGGCGGCCTCGGGGTCGATGCGGTGATCGACATCGTCGCCTCGCGCCTAACGCTCGGCAGCGCGCTCGCGTCGCTGGCGATCGGGGGACGGCTGGTGATCGTCGGCGCGCAGCCGCCGACGGTGTACCAGGACGATCCGAGCTTTCTGGTCGACCCGATCCGGTTTCTGCATCGCGGGCTCGAAGTGCACGCGTCTCGCTATGTGACGCTGGCCGAGATCGAGCGCACGCTCGCGCTGGTGCGCGATGGCAGGATCCGGGCGATCGTGACGCAGGTGGTGGGGCTCGCGCAGGTTCCCGCGCTGCACGAGGCGATCCGGCGGGGCGAGACGCTGGGGCGCGTGGCGATGACGAGGGGCGCGCGCGACTAGAACGCGCTCAGCGCGCGGCCTGCGTCGTCACCTCGTTCAGCAACGGTTCGCGCGCGTGCCAACGCGCCAGATTCGCACAGAACATCTCGAACACCCGCCGATCGTTGCCCGCAGCCGTCGCGGCATCGTGCGGCGAGACGATCACGTTCGGCAGCGACCACAGCAGTGAGTCGAGCGGCAGCGGCTCGGGATCGAACACGTCGAGATACGCACCGGCGACGTCGCCACGTTCGAGTGCCGCGATCAGCGCCGGCTGGTCGATGATCTCGCCGCGGCCGATGTTCACGACATGCGCACCGGTCGGCAATCGTGCCAGCGCGGCCGCGTCGATCAGCCCGCGGGTCTCGGGGGTCAACGGACAGGCGATGATCAGCCAGTCCGCGCGCGGCAGCAACGCGTTCAAACGGGACGGCGGATGGGTCTCGTGCGCGTCGTCGCCCGGCGCGCCGGGGCGCAGCCGTACGACGACAACCTGCAGACCGAGCGCGCGGGCGACCGTCGCGATATGCCCGCCGATGGCGCCCGCGCCGATCAACAACAAAGTCTGACCGCGCAGGTCGGGCCGAGCCTCGGCGCGCGGCGTCTTGCGCCACTCGCGTTCGCGCTGCTGCGCGATCCAGCGCGGCAGGCCGCGCGACAGCGCGAGCAGACCGGCGAGTGCCGAGTTCGCGACCGCTTCGGCATTGCTGCCCGAAGACGTCGACAGCCTGACGCTGCGCTGCATGAGTTCGGTGAAGATCGGCGCGTCGACACCGGCGTTGAAGACGTGCAGCCACTGCAGATGCTGTGCCTTGCGCAGGGTCGAATAGAACGAGCGCGACCGCTCGGGATGGATGTCACCGGAGAACAGCGCGGCGGTCACGCGCGCGGTGTCTTCCGGCGTTACACGCGCGTCGACGTCACTGGGCAGCACGACGAGTTCCAAAGGCAGCGCGTGTACTTTCGCAAAAGCGTCGAGCTCCGCACCGAACTCCGACGCAAACGAAGTGGACACGAGCAGCGTCGTCATGACCGTCGAACGGACCTTAGCGCTGCCATCGTTGCAGTGAATGCGAAGGCCGCCGCGCAGGCCGTCGCAGCGCGCGTGCCGCTCACTTCAGAACGTAGCCGGCAAGGATTGATTGCACTTCATAGATGCTCAGGTTCTTGTTGAACTGCTTCTGTATCGGCGCCGAAGCGCCCGAGATCCATATCTTCAGTTCCGCATCGAGATCGAAGGTGCCGGCGGTTTCTATGCTGAAGTGCGTGATGCTCTTGTACGGAATCGAGTGGTATTCCACCTTGCTGCCGGTCATGCCCTGTTTGTCGACGAGCACGAATCGTTTGTCGGTGAATACGAAGTAGTCGCGGATCAGCTGATAGGC
>JACMMK010000063.1 GCA_014379045.1 Burkholderiales bacterium | reverse complement strand
GACCGAGCCCGGTCGCGGCGCGCCCCCCGACGACGCGCGCATACGTGTCGACGGCGCCGCCGGGCTGGAACGGTACGAGCAGCCGTATCGGTTTTTCGGGGAACGCGGCAGCGTGCGCAGGCCCTGCCGCGAGGGCGGTGCACGCGGCCCACAAGGCAAGTCCACGATATGCGGCAGTTCGAGTCGGCCTGAGCGATGCGCGCGCGTTGACCGCGGGGCAGAAGTTCATCGCGCCTCCTTCTCCAGACCGAGCATCTCGCGCGCTACCTCAGGCGAGGCAATCGCCCGCCCCCACGCGGACGCGGTCGACACCCACTGCTCGACCAGCTCCGTGTTCGAACGCGCGGGCCTGGCCGGCGCCAGCCATACGATGTCTTCCATCCCAGTGCGAACGTGGCCGCCGTGACCGAACACCCAGAGCATCACCTGCATGTAGCGTTCGGGATCGGCGGTCTGGCACGACACGCACCATTCGGTGTTCGGCGGCAACGCGTCGACCAGCAGCGGCATCAGGCGCAGGTCGGTCGGCAACCCGCCCGGCACGCCGAGCACGAACTCGACGAAGTGCGGCGCGATCAGGGCCTGGTCGTGCGCCATTCGCCGCACGCCGTCGAGATGCCCGAAATCGAAGATCTCGATCGCCGCCTTCACGCGCTTGCCGCGCATCGCGGCGGTCATCTGTTCGAGATACGCGGGCGAGTTGTCGTAGATCCGACCCGCGATGTTGATCGGGCCGGCGTCGAGCGAAACGACCTCGGCCCCGGCCTCGACCACGGCGAGGCGCTGCGCATGGGAAGCCCGTCCGCCGTCGTCGCCGGCGCTCAGATTGAGGATCGCATCGCAGCCGGCGGCGCGAATCTCATCGACGAGTGCACGGTAGACCGCCAGTTCGGTCGTGGTCGACCCGTCTTCCCGGCGCGCGTGCAGGTGGATCATCGCCGCCCCGGCGCGCCAGCAGTCGAGCGCTGAGCGCACGACTTCGGTCGGCGTGACCGGGTGATGCTCGGATTTGGCCTTGGCACCGCCGGTGACCGCAGCACAGATCAGAAGAGGTTTCATGGCGGAACTCCGGAACCGGCCTGCAGCCGTTGTGTCATCACGCGCACGAGCCCGCCGGCGCGCAGGATGTCGAGCACCTGCGGCGGCAGCGCGGCGATCGGAAAGGCCTGTCCGGCGAGCGTCGCCGTTCCGGCTTCGAGGTCGATCTCGATCGCGTCACCTTCGCGTGCCCGCTGCGCGAGCGGTGCACATTCGGCGACCGGCAGACCGAGATTGACGGCGCTGCGAAAGAAGATGCGGCTGAAGCTCGCCGCCACGACGCAGGCGATCCCGCAGCCCTGCAGCGCGAGCGGTGCATGTTCGCGTGAACTCCCGCAGCCGAAATTCTCTCCGGCGACCAGCACATCGCCGGGCGCCACCGAGGCGGCGAAATCGGGAAGCAGATCGCCGAAGCAGGCGCGTCCGAGCACCTGCGGGTCCCCGGTCACCATGTGGCGCGAAGGCAGGATCGCGTCGGTGTCGATGTTGTCGCCGAAGCGACGCACGCGTCCGAGCACTTTCATCGGGGTGCGCCCTGCGTTTCCTGAAGCAGCGCTGTCGGATCGGCGATTTCGCCGGCGAGCGCGCTCGCCGCCGCGACCAACGGCCCGGCGAGATAGACCTGTGCGGTTTTCGAACCCATCCGTCCCTGGAAGTTGCGATTGTGGGTCGCCACACAGACCTCGTCGGCCGCGAGCGCACCCTGATGCCAACCTGCACACGGCCCGCAACCGGGCGGATTGATGACCGCACCGGCGTCGAGAAACACCGCCAGCAATCCCTCGTCGAGCGCTGCGCGATAGATCCCCGCGGTTGCGGGCGTGACCATCAGGCGCACGTGCCGCGCGATCCGCCGCCCGCGTAGCAGATCGGCCGCCTGGCGCAGATCGACCATGCGCCCGTTGGTACAGCTGCCGATGTTGACCTGATCGACGCGCACCCCGGACAACGAATCGGCGGCGACGACATCGCTCGGCAGATGCGGACGCGCCACCAATGGCGTCAGGGCAGACACGTCTATGCGCCAGGTGTGCGCGATCGGCGCGTCGGCGTGGGGTACGGGTACCGGCACCGGCACCGGCGCGTGAGCCGCGCCGGCGACGGCATGAGGCGCGCGCGCTTCGAGATAACGCTCGACCGCCGCATCGGGAAACATCACCCCGGTCTTCGCGCCCATCTCGATCGCCATGTTGGCGATGGTGAAGCGTTCGTCGACGCTGAAGCACGCCAGCGCATCGCCGGTGAACTCGACCGCCATGTAGCGCGCGCCGTCGACCCCGGTCTTCGCCATCGCGGCGAGCACGAGATCCTTGGTCGTGATCGCAACGCCGGGCGCACCGTGGAACTCGACGCGCACGGTGGCAGGCACGCGCATCCAGATCTCACCGAAGGCGAGCAGATACGCGAGATCGGTCGAGCCGAAGGGCACGCCGACAGCGCCGAGCGCGCCGTACGTGCACGCATGGGAATCGGCGTTGCAGATCAGCATGCCGGGACGCACCACACCCATCTCCGGTGCCAGGACATGATCCATGCCCTCGCCATAGCCGAAAAAGCGCTCGATCCCTTGTGCGGCGCAGAAGCGCGCGACACGCTGCACCTGGTCGGCGGAGGCTGCATCGCGAAACGGCGCATGCCGGCCCGCGGCGATGAACACGCGCATCGGGTCGGCGACATGGCGTGCCCCGGCGCGCTCGAACTGCGCGATGGCCAGTGGCGCCGTGATGTCGTTCGCCATCGACAGGTCGGCGCGCGCGACGACGATGTCGCCCGCCGTCACCCGCTCGCGGCCGCTCGCACGCGCAAGCACCTGCTCGACGTAGGTCATCGCACTCATCGGTTTCGCCGCGCCGGGCGCTCCGGCGGCGCCGTGTTCACGTCACTGTCACCCGTCACTGCACCGCCTCCCCCTGTCGCACTGCGAACGTCGCCATCCCGCGCTCGCTGTTGTCTGGTAACGTTAACATCGACGAGTATCACAGCGCGCCGCGGCGCGTGTCAAGACACGGACGCGACAGACACTGACGCGACATCTGATCGGCCTCCGGCCGGAGCACGAGGAATCGGTTGATCAAGAAACAGGCTGCCTCAACGCATGACGTCCGCTCGCCACGCAACGACGGCGCGGCGGCGCGCATGTCCGACGTGGCACGCGTGGCGCGCGTGTCGTTGATGACCGTGTCGCGCGTGTTGCGCGAGCCCGACAAGGTGCTCGATGTCACGCGCGAGCGGGTCGACGCCGCGATCCGGCAGACCGGCTATGTCCACAACGCGCTGGCCGGGGGCCTGCGCTCGCAAGGGCGCACCAAGGTCGTCGCGGCGGTGGTACCGAGCGTGCGCAACTCGCTTTTCGCCGGCACCTTGCAGGGTCTTGCCGATGCGCTGCGCGCTGATGGCCTGCGCCTCGCGCTCGGCGACAGCGACTATTCCAAGGCCGAGGAGACCGCGCTGATCCGCGCGTTCCTGTCGCTGCGCCCGAGCGGCCTCGTCGTCCACGATGCCATCCGTTCGACGGCGCTGCGTTCGGTGCTCGCCCGCGCAGCGATTCCGGTGGTCGAGGTCGGCGACCTGTCACGCCGCCCCTTCGACCTTGCCGTCAGCTATTCCAATCGGCTCGCGGCGGCGACGATGACCCGTCATCTGCTCGAGCGCGGTTATCGCAGGATCGGCTTCGTCAGTCTGAGTCCGCGCCTGACCCGGCGTGCCCTCGAGCGCCTGACCGGCTTCGAAACCGCGCTGCGCGAGGCGGGCCTCGAGCCCGACCCGGAACTCATTGCCGAGGCGCAGCCGGGCTTCGCAGAAGGCGGTCGAACCCTGGTGGAACTGGTCGCACGACGCGCCCGCCCTGCCGACGCGGTGTTTTTCGCCGGTGACGTCCATGGCATAGGCGCCATTCTCGAGGCCCGCCGCCAGGGTTGGGACGTGCCGGGCAAAGTCGCGATCGCGGCCTTCGACGACGTCGAGATCGCGCCCGAGATCACCCCGGCACTCACCTGCCTGCGTATTCCGCGCTACGAGATCGGCTTCGAGGCGGGCCGCCGGATCATCGCCCGGCTGCACGGCGATCCGGACGAATCGACGCGTGCGGTCGACCTCGGCTTTCGATTGATCGTGCGCGCGAGCACCTGAGCCGCCCGGACGGTTCTCGAACGTCGTGCAGTCCCGCCGGGTTCGAGCGAAGAGGTTGCGGGGGAGAGGCGCGGTTGCGGCGGCAGGCGCGGTTGCGTGGCGCGGCGCGGCGCGGTTGCGTGGCCGGGTGTGGTCGCGTGGTCGGG
>JACMMK010000062.1 GCA_014379045.1 Burkholderiales bacterium | reverse complement strand
GCAGACGGTTTGCGCCGCTCTCGCAGCGGCGAGCGCCGCGTCCGAGCGCCACGACGCTGGCGCGCTGTGGTTGGCGCTGGACCACGCGCTCGCGACATCCGACCAGCTCGCCTCCCTGTTGTTCGAGAGCGCGCTCGCCGCGCTGACTGCGCAGTTCGCCGAGCGCGAGCGGGCCTCGGCCGACAGTCTGCAGAGCGAGTTCATCGACGCGATGCAGATCGGACGCTTTGCGTTGCGCGTCACCGACGGCTTGATCGTCCAGGCCGATGAAGCGTTCGCCGGGTTCCTCGGGACCGACCCGTCGCACCTGATCGGGGTGCCCGCCGGGCGCTTCATTCCGGTCGAGACGCTGCGCGAGATCGTCGAGCAGTCGATGAAGAGCGGACGGCCCGGTCGCGCGCAGGTGCGCACGCTCGGCGTCGATCGCGCGCCGGTCACGCTCGACCTCATCGCCTTCATGCAGCAGGCGGCCGATCGCGACGAACTTCAATGTCTTGCAGTCAACGTGTCGGCTGCCGACCGCGAGGTCGTGCAACGTCGATTGCTCTCCGCGGCGATCGAGGCGTCGAACGATCTCGTGCTGATCACCGACCCGGTGTTCAAGATCGTCTATGCCAATCCCGCGTTCGTAGCCGTCACCGGTTACGAGCCCGACGAGGTGATAGGGCGGCATCCACAGTTCCTGCAGGGCCGGGATACGCCGGGCCCGACGCTCGACCGGATGCTCGAGGCACTCGCCGCCGGGCAACCGATGCGCGGCGAACTCGTCAACTATCGCAAGGACGGCACGGCGTTCTGGATCGATCTGTCGGTGGTGCCGGTGACGGCAGCCGATGCGTCGGTCGAGCATTGGGTCTCGGTTGGGCGCGATGTTTCGGAGCGCAAGCAGGCGGAGCAGGAGATCACGCGGCTCGCGATGGAAGATCATCTGACCGGGTTGCCGAACCGGCGCGCCGCCGAGGCACGGCTGCAGCTCGAGTGGAATCGCGCGCGCCGCAACCGGGCCCGGTTCGCGCTCGCGCTGGCCGATGTCGATCGCTTCAAACTGGTCAACGATCAACACGGACACGAGGTCGGCGATCGCGCGCTGCGTCACCTCGCGCAGCTGATCCAGTCGAATCTGCGGGGCGGCGACTGGGTCGCGCGCTGGGGCGGGGAAGAGTTCGTCATCTGCTTCCATGATCTGGACGCGGCCGGTGCGCTGGCCGCCGGCGAACGCATGCGCCGGCAGGTCAAAGGTGCGCCGCTCGATACCGGCACCGGCGCGTTGCCGATCACCGTGAGCCTGGGCATATCGGTGTATCGGCCCGCGCTCGACACGGTCGGCCAGATGCTGGCCGAGGCCGACGGGCTCCTGTACGAGGCCAAGCAGGGCGGTCGGGACCAGGTGCTCTGTGCCGGCGAGACCGAAGGCCGGCGCGGCAGCGTGATCTGGGAGGGCACGCAGGTCCAGAGCGCGCTGCGCGAGTCGCGTGTGGTCGCCGCTTTTCAGCCGATCGTCGACCTGCGCAGCGGCGCGCAGGTGGGCGTCGAGGCGCTCGCGCGCATCATCGCGCTCGACAACACCGTGATCCCGGCGGCGAAGTTCATCGAAGCGGCCGAGTCGTTGCAACTCGCGGCGTCGATCGACGAAGCGATCTCGGCGCAGGCACTTGCGCGGGGGGCGTCGCGCGATGGGTCACTCGCGCGGCGGGGGTCGCGCGATGGGTCACTCGCGCGGGGGGCGTCGCGCGATGGTTCACTCCCGCCGGGAGCATCGCGTGAGGGCTCTTCGGCGCCGGAAGTATCGCGCGATGCCTCTACCGCGAGGTTGGCGTCGGGGGATCGCCCTTCATCGAGCGACGTTGCTCGCCGCAGGGCTGCTGCCGGGCCGGGGGTGCCCGCCGCTAAGGGCCAGTCCGACCTGGCGCCGTTCACCGTCCCGCTCGACGCTTCGCTCACCTGCTTCATCAACCTCTCGCCCCAGTTCCTCGCCAGCCGCGAGAGCGTCGACGGTCTGATCGAACGCGCCACGTGCGCCGGTATCTCCACCTCGGGCGAGGGCCGCTTCGTGGTCGGCATTACCGAACGGCAGGGGGGCGATCTCGACGCGCTGAAGAAGAGCCTGGCACCCCTGGTGGACGCGGGATTCCGTCTCGCGCTCGACGATTTCGGCAGCGGCTACTCGTCGTTCCAGTACCTCGCCGACCTGCCGATCCGCTATCTGAAGATCGAGGGCTGGATGGTCTCGCGTGCGGTCACCGATTCGCGGATCCGCCAGCTGCTCGAGACCATCGTCGCGACCGCGCAGAAGTTCAAGCTGATCACCGTCGCCGAGTGTGTCGAGGAAGCCAGTACCGCGAAAGTGCTGCGCGACCTGGGCGTGGACTGGGCGCAGGGATACTTCTTCGGGGCGCCGGCGATCGAGCGCGACCCCCGCGTGGAGGGCCCGGGCGCGGCCGAGGCTGGCCCCGCCGACCGGCGCCGGTCAGGCAACCAACGGAATCGAAAATGACTGTGCCCGCGTTGTTGCGCGATCTCGCGTTGCCGGTGATCGGTGCGCCGATGTTCCTGGTCTCCAACCCGCGCCTGGTGATCGAACAGTGCAGCGCGGGCATCGTCGGCGCGCTCCCGTCGCTCAATGCGCGTACGCCGGAGACGCTGCATGGCTGGCTCGACGAGATCGGTACCGGATGCGCCGAGCGGGCGCGCGCCCAGCCGCAGGAACGCGTCGCGCCGTTTGCCGTCAACCTGATCGTGAACAAGGCGAACGCGCGCCTCGAGCACGACCTCGAGGCGTGCATCGCGCATCGCGTGCCGATCATCATCACCTCGCTGTCGGCGCCCGACGCGATAGTCCCGCGCGTGCACGCGTACGGCGGGATCGTGCTGCACGACGTGATCAGCACGCGCCATGCGCGGCGCGCCCTTGCCTCGGGCGTCGACGGACTGATCCTGGTGTGTGCCGGCGCGGGCGGGCATACCGGCACGCTGTCGCCGTTCGCGCTGGTGGCCGAGGTACGCGCGTTCTACGACGGTCTGATCGTGCTCTCGGGGGCGATCACCAACGGTCGCGCGATACTGGCAGCGCAGGCGATGGGCGCCGACCTTGCCTACCTCGGCACGCGCTTCATCGCGACGGTCGAGTCGAACGCAGCGGACGCCTACAAGGCGATGCTCGTCGAGGCGAGTGCCGCCGATATCGTCGGCACGCCGCTGTTCTCGGGCGTCACCGGTAACTATCTGAAGCCGTCGATCGCTGCCGCCGGTCTCGACCCGGACAATCTTCCGCAACCGGAGCCCGGCGGCGTCTATCGCAAGCGCGACGATCGGCCGCCGGCCTGGAAAACGATATGGGGGGCGGGACATGGCGTCGGCGCGATCGCTGCGATCGAATCGACCGTCGATGTGATCGACCGTCTCAAACGCGAATATGCGAGCGCCGTGCAAACCCTCGGAGCAACACGATGACCTTTGAGACCATAGAATTCTCGATCGAAGCCGGCGTCGCGCGGATCGCGCTGAATCGTCCCGACCGTCTCAACGCGTTCAACCTCAGGATGCAGGATGAACTGTTCGACGCCTTCAAGCGGATCGAGGCAACCGACAGCGGCGCGCGCGCGATCCTGCTGACGGCGAACGGCCGCGGCTTCTGTTCCGGCGTCGATCTCACCGACCGCAAGCCGTTGCCGGCGGGGGAGAAACACGACCTCGGTGCGGCGCTCGAAGCGAAGAATCCGCTGTTCGCCAGGCTGTACCACTCGCCAATCCCGGTCGTGTGCGCGGTCAACGGTGTGGCCGCGGGCATGGGGGTCGGTCTCGCGCTCGCCTGCGACATCGTGCTCGCCGCGAAGAGTGCGAGTTTCGTGCTCGCGTTCAGTCGAATCGGCCTGATGCCCGATTGCGGCGTGAGCTTCTTCCTGCCGCGGCTGATCGGACTCGCGCGCGCGAACGGCGCGGCGCTGCTCGGCGAGAAGATATCGGCCGAGCAGGCGCAGCAGTGGGGCATGATCTGGCGCGTGCTCGACGATGCCGCGCTCGCCGAGGAGGCCGCGACGCTCGCGCGCAAGCTCGCGGCGGGACCGACGCAGGCCTATCGGCTGACCGCCGGGACGATCAAGGCGGGGGTCGAAGCCTCGCTCGAACAGGTGCTCGCGCGCGAAGCAGAAGGGCAGCGCGCGCTCGGCTTCACCGGGGACTACGCCGAAGGCGTGCTCGCGTTCCTCGAGAAGCGCGGCGCGAACTTCGCGGGGCGCTGAGCGTCGTGGCCGCCTCACCCGCAGTCAGCCCGGTGCCTGCGACCGCGCTGATCCGATGCGACGTCGACGAGATCGCCGACGCCGTCGGCGCCGGTCGTACGAAGGCAGTCGATCATGCGCGCGCATGCCTCGACCGGGCGCAGCAGGTCGAACCGATGCTGCACGCGTTCAAGGGGATCGATGCCGAGCGCGTGTTGACGCAGGCGCGCTCGATCGATGCGGCGATCGCCACGGGCGCCCCCGCCGGCTCGCTCGCCGGTGTGGCGATCGGGGTGAAGGACATCATCGACGCGTCGGGGTGGGTCACCGGCATGGGCTCGCCGATCCACGACGCGAACCGGCCGGCCGGGGATGCGCGACTGGTCGCGCGGCTGAAGGCCGCCGGTGGCGTCGTATTCGGCAAGACCGTCACCACCGAATTCGCGTTCATGCACCCGCGCGAAACCTGCAACCCGTGGCACGCCGCGCACACCCCGGGCGGCTCGTCGAGCGGCTCGGCCGTGGCAGTCGCAGCCGGTTGCGTGCCGGCGGCGCTGGCGACGCAGACCAATGGCTCGGTGATCCGCCCGGCAGCGTTCTGCGGCATCGTCGGCTTCAAGCCTTCGCTGGGCGCGTT
>JACMMK010000061.1 GCA_014379045.1 Burkholderiales bacterium | reverse complement strand
GGCTGCGGGTCGGCGTGCTCAAACCCATCGCGTCGGGCGCGGCGAATTGGCGCGCGTGGGCCGAAAACGACACGCAGGACCGCGATCAGTCCCGGTTCGTCGCAGCGCGTGACGACGGCAAGCCCGGCAGGCCGGACGCGTGCAGCGACATCGCCATCCGGCAGGCGCTCGACGCGTGGGACGATATCGCCAGCGCGTGCGCCTCGGCGAACGTCCGGTTGCCGGCGCAGTGGCTCAATCAATACCGCTTCGCCGCGCCGATAGCCCCGCATCTCGCCGCCGCGGACGCGGGCGTGCAGATTCGCTTGGCACCCATCGTCGACGCGGTCGAACGCGCCGCGCGCGCTGTCGACTGGCTGCTGATCGAAGGCGTCGGCGGATTCCGGGTACCTCTGGCGGGCGGCGCGAACCCCGTGGACACGGCGGAACTGGCGCGCGTGCTGGGCTTTCCGGTGCTGCTGGTGGTGGGCCTGCGCCTGGGCTGCATCAACCATGCGTTGCTGACCGCCGAGTCGATCGGGACGCGCGGACTGCCGTTCGCCGCCTGGGTCGCGAACACGATCGATCCAGCGTTCGAGCGTGCCGACGATACCGTCGCGACGCTCGAGCAGTGGCTGCCGGCGCCGCGGGTGGGGTACCTTGCGCATGCGCCAATTCCCGACTGGCCGCTGTCGATTTCCCAGCTCGATCTGGCCACGCTGGCAACTCGAGTCCCCTCGGTCTGAACGATATCGCCTGCACGAACCGAACTGCTAGAGGAAGTATGGAAAGCTACGCGACCACACCGGGTGTGCGATGCGTATCGAACAGGGGATCATGGGTTGAAGCTGCGCGTGCCCCTGTGCTAGATTCCGCAATGCAAAAAGAAGCCGTGTTCGATCCGGCTTTGGTCCCCGACAGCGGTCCGGATGCAGCGATGAATCCGGTCATGAATGCGGGCTGAAATGTGGCAACGACGCTTTGCCGTGCGTTGTCCGCGCCGCGATTCGCGCGGACAACGAGGTCGTTCACCGAACGATCCCGGCATGCGGTCGCGCAGGGAGATGCGAAATCACGACGATCGAGGCGGAGGTGGGGTCGGTTGCGATCACCACTGTGCCATCGGAAGTGCCGGCGCACGCGCGCGGCGTCGCGACCTCAGCGGGTGCGAGATTGACAGCACGGGCGAACCGGTCGCTCTCGGTCGAGGCTCGGAAATGGGTGGCGATTGCATTGTGCGTGCCGGTGCTGGTGGTCGGGGTCGGCGTCGCCGCGCAGGGTGCGTGGCTGGTCCTGCCGTTCGCCGGGGTCGAGATCGCGCTGATCCTCGTCGGGTTCAAATGGTTGCGTGCCGGTGACGACGACTACGAGTCGGTCGACATCGGTGGCGACGAAGTCCGGCTTTCGCGCTCGGTGCGCGGGCGCGTGTCCGAGGTCACGCTGAATCCACACTGGGTGCAGGTCGTGTTCACGCCGGCGGGCATTGCGCGCAAGAGCCTGCTCGGACTTCGTTCGCACGGGCGCGTCTATCCGCTCGGCCATCTGATGACCGAAACCGAGCGGACCGCAGCGGCGCAGTTCCTGATCTCGCGGCTGCGCGCTGCGCGCACCCGGCGCGAGTGAGCGAACGTCGGCCCGCCGTTCCGCGACATCTCGCCGAACTCGATGAACGGCATCGCTCCCGGCTTGCGTTGACTCTCTTCTCCAGGTTTTTCCTTCCTCACGGCTGCAGGTCGTAGCGCGAATCGGAGTCTTCATGAATCATCCGCAGCACCATCGAATCCTACCGACCGGGGCCACGCGTGGCGCTTTGGCCGGTCTTTCAGCACGCTTCGGGGTAGTACTGGCGCCGGCGAGCGCGCTCGCGCAGGGGACGCCCGCCGAGTCGTCCTACGAGATTCCGTCCAAGTACAACCTGCAACCGCCGGTCAGCGAGATCGCCGCGCAGATCTACGATCTGCACACGCTGATCCTCGCGATCTGCGCGGTGATCTTCGTGATGGTGTTCGGGGCGATGTTCTACGCGATCATCAAACACCGGAAATCGGTCGGCCACAAGCCTGCGCAGTTCCACGAGAACACGACCGTGGAGGTACTCTGGACAGTGGTGCCGTTCCTGATCCTGATCCTGATGGCGTTGCCGGCGACCCGGACCGTGATCGCGATGAAGGACACCTCGGCGCCCGATCTGACGATCAAGGCCACCGGCTATCAATGGAAGTGGGGCTACGACTACCTGAAAGGCGAGGGCGATCTGAAGGACGTGTCCGACGGCATCACGTTCTACTCGTCATTGGCGACCACGTACGAAGAGCGCATGAACACGAAACCGAAGGAGGCCGACTACCTGCTCGATGTCGACAACCGCCTCGTGGTGCCGTTGGGCAAGAAGGTGCGCATATTGACCACCGCCAACGATGTGCTGCACGCCTGGTGGGTGCCAGCGCTCGGCGTCAAACAGGACGCGATTCCGGGCTTCATCCGCGATATCTGGTTCAAGGCCGACAAGATCGGCGTCTACCGCGGCCAATGCGCCGAACTGTGCGGCAAGGAACACGGGTTCATGCCGATCGTCGTTGAGGTGAAATCGATCGAGGATTTCAGGGTGTGGGCGGGCGAGCAACAGAAGATGCGGATGGCCGCTGCGGGAGGCGCACCGGCGGTGGCGGTGGCACCGATCGAAGGTGGCGCGTCCACTGCGGCGGCAACGACTCCGGCGGT
>JACMMK010000060.1 GCA_014379045.1 Burkholderiales bacterium | reverse complement strand
GCCCGGCGTCGCCGAGGCGCGCCGCGCGACGCTCAACATCAACCTGACCCCGCGCACCGAGCGCCACGGTTTGCGCAAGCAGGTGATCGAGGCCGATCTGCGGGAACGGATGGAAGCGCTGCCCGGTGCACGCGTGACCGTCGGCCTCGGCGGCTCGGGCGAAAAGTACGTGCTGGTGCTTGCCGGCGACGACGGTGCGACGTTGCTTGCAGCCTCGCGCGAAGTGGAGCGAGAGGTGCGCACCATTCCCGGGCTGGGCGGCATCACCTCGAGTTCGAGTCTGATCCGCCCTGAACTGGTCGTGCGTCCGAACTTTGCCAAGGCCGCCGATGCCGGTGTCAACTCGACCACGATCGCCGACACGCTGCGTATCGCGACGCTCGGCGACTACGATCTGGCGCTGCCGAAGATGAATCTCTCGCAACGCCAGGTACCGATCGTCGTACGCCTGCCCGATTCTGCACGGCAGGATCTGTCGCTGCTGTCGCAATTGACCGTACCGGGTCGCAGCGGCCCGATCCGCCTCGACGCGGTCGCCGACCTCGCGATCGAGAGCGGCCCGGCGCAGATCAACCGCTACGACCGGTTGCGCAACATCAATCTCGTGATCGAACTGAACAACATCCCGCTCGGGGACGTGGTCGCGGCGGTAGAGAAACTGCCGAGCCTGGCGAGCCTGCCCCCCGGCGTGACACTCGCCACCGTCGGCGATGCCGAGGTGATGGCGGAACTGTTCGCGAGCTTCGGGCTGGCGATGCTGACCGGCGTGCTCTGCATCTACATCGTGCTCGTGCTCCTGTTCAAGGATTTCTTCCAGCCGGTGACGATTCTCGCCGCGCTGCCGCTTTCGATCGGCGGCGCCTTCGTCGCACTCCTTGCCGCGCAGAGCAGCTTCTCGATGCCGAGCCTGATCGGCCTGATCATGCTGATGGGCGTGACGACGAAGAACTCGATCCTGCTGATCGACTACGCGATCATCGCGCGCCGCGACCATGGACTGAACCGCTTCGAGGCGCTGATGGACGCCTGCCGCAAGCGCGCGCGTCCGATCCTGATGACGACGATCGCGATGGCGGCGGGCATGCTGCCGATCGCGCTCGGGATCGGGGTCGACCCGAGCTTTCGCGCGCCGATGGCGATCGCGGTGCTGGGGGGCCTGGTGACCGGCACGCTGCTGAGCCTGCTGGTGATTCCGGTCGTGTTCACCTACGTCGACGATTTCGTGCAGTTCATCGCGCGGATGATCGGAGCGCGCACGCGCACCCCGGCGCGGGTCTGAGCGGCGTTCTCGGAAAACGCGCGGCTCAGCCGAGGCGCAGCGCCGGAGATTCAGCCGGTGGTCGTACCTGCCTGTCACCTGACCTTCCCGTCGGATTGGTAAGATGGCGTCCCCTCATCGACGAGGCGCCCCGCCGGCGCCATCTATGGAAGTCGCGTTACTGTTCGCACTGATCCTGCTCAATGGCGTTTTCGCCATGTCGGAGATCGCGCTCGTCACCGCACGCAAAGCGCGCTTGCAGAAGATGGTCGACGAAGGCGATGGGGGTGCCACGGCTGCGGTGAAGCTCGGCGCCGATCCGACCCGGTTCCTGTCGGCGATCCAGATCGGCATCACCTCGATCAGCATCCTGAACGGGATCGTCGGCGAGGCGGTGCTCGCGCAGCCGCTCGCGCTATGGCTCGAGTCGCTTGGCGTGCCGACGCCCTACTCGTCCTACGGCGCGACCGGTCTGGTCGTGGTGCTGATCACCTATTTCTCGATCGTGATCGGCGAACTGGTGCCCAAGCGCCTCGGGCAGACGCATCCGGAAACGCTCGCGCGGCTGGTCGCCCGGCCGATCGATCTGCTTGCGACCGCGACCAAGCCGTTCGTCTATCTGCTGTCGATTTCGACGCACGCGCTGCTGCGACTGCTGCGGGTGAAGGACAGCACCGCGAGTGTCGTGACTGAAGAAGAGATCCATGCGGTGCTTGCCGAAGGCACCAGCGCCGGCGTGATCGAGTCGCACGAGCACGCGATGGTGCGCAACGTGTTCCGTCTCGACGACCGGCAGATCAGTTCGTTGATGGTGCCGCGTGCGGATGTCGTGTGCCTGGACATCGCGCTGTCGTTCGAAGAGAACCTGGCGCTTATCGAAGCGTCCGATCATGCGCGCTTCCCCGTCGTCAAGGGCGGCCTCGACAACATGCTCGGCGTCATCAACGCGCGCCAGTGGCTCGCGCGCGCGGTGCGCGAGAACGATCGCAAACTGGTCGATCAGCCGTTGCAGAAACCGCTCTACATCCCCGAGACGCTGACCGGCATGGAGCTGCTCGACAATTTCCGCTCGTCGGACATGCACATGGCGTTCGTCATCGACGAGTACGGCGAGGTGCAGGGTATCGTGACGCTTCAGGACGTGATCGAGTCGATCACCGGCGAATTCCAGCCGCGTGACCCCGATAACTCCTGGGCGACGCGGCGCGACGATGGAAGCTGGCTGCTCGATGGGCATATTCCGATACCCGAACTGAAGGATCGACTGCACTTGAGCGCCGTGCCCGAAGAGGAACGCGGGCGCTACCACACGCTGAGCGGCATGATGATGCTGTTGACCGGTCGCCTTCCGCGCGAGGCCGACGCGGTCGAGTGGGAGAACTGGCGCTTCGAGATCGTCGACATGGACGGCAACACGATCGACAAGGTGCTCGCGAGTCCGCAAGCCGACGAATCGGATTCGCCGTCGCCATCGACGATCCATCCGTAACGCCGAAGTCCCGCCGCCTCGGATAACCCTACCGCTTCAGGTCAGCACTGATGGAACCCGCCGCCGGCGATCGGCGCGAGCGCGAAGCTGCCGAGCAGCAACGGGGAAGAGCCGTCGGCGCTCGGCTCGAGCACCAGTGCGGCACCTTCGGGGAACGCCGCTCCGGCGACGGCCGGACCGAGCACCATGATCGCCGGCGTGCGATGTCCGACCAGCACGCGGTTGGCCCTGGCCGGGACCGGCTCTGCGAACAGACGCCGATGCTCGCCGAGCACCCAGTCGAGCTTGCCGCCGGCATAGTCGTCGGCAAGCAGGCCATCGACGACCCGGACGCGCGCGACGCCGAACGCCAGTTCCGCAGTATCACGGGCGCGCGCGACCGGACCGGCGAGCACCGGCCACGCGACCGGAACGTTCAGCGCCTGCAGCCGCTGACCGAGCAGGCGCGACTGCGCGCGACCGTCCTCGGACAGGTTGCGTTGTCCGGCGCGATCGCCGACCTGGAATGTGTGTCGCAGGGCATGCCGCGGGTGTCGGCGTGACGGAAGAACACGACGAGCCCGCCGCGACGAAGACGTTCGAGCAGCGTCTTGCCGCCCGGCTCGTCGGCGCTCAGCGCGCGTTCCGATGAAATCGCCGAAGGCGTCGCCGACTGCGCGAGCGCCGCCAGCGGAAGGCAGCCCAGAACCGCGCCGAACAAGGCATTGCGGGCCAAACGTAACGCGCGCAGCGCGGCGAAGCTGGTGGACAACGTCGGCATCGAACCGATGCTGGTGGACGAAGTCGGCGTCACGGTATCGAAGAGCCGTTACGACGACCCGCGACGCTCGCCCACCATCGACAACAGATGGCCGAACTTGGTCTGCTTGGTTTCCATGTAGCGGCGATTCGCCGGGCGCGGCGGCACTTCGAGCGGGCGGCGTTCGACGACCAGCAGCCCCTGTTCCTCCGCGGAACGCACCTTGTCGGGATTGTTGGTCATCAAGCGCAGCTTGCGCACACCGAGGTCGAACAGAATGCGCGCGCCGATGGTGTAGTCCCGCAGATCAGCGGCGAAGCCGAGCTGGTGGTTCGCCTCGACGGTGTCGTACCCCTGGTCCTGCAACGCGTACGCGCGGATCTTGTTGGCGAGCCCGATGCCGCGGCCCTCGTCGAACATGTAGACGATCACGCCGCGACCTTCGCGCTCGATCTCCTGCATTGCCAGCTCGAGCTGCTCGCCGCAATCGCAGCGGGTCGAGCCGAAGACATCGCCGGTCAGGCATTGCGAGTGCAGCCGTACCAGTACCGGCTCATCGGTGGCAACCTCGCCCTTCTGCAACACGAGATACAGGCTGGTTTCGAGCTCATCGGTGTACACCATCAACTCGAAATCGCCGAAGGCCCGGGTCGGCATCACCGTCTGCGACTTGCGCCGGATCGCACGTTGCGTGCGCAACCACGCGGCGAGATCGCCGATGCGCAGCACGCCGATGCCATGTGTTGCGGCAAACGCCTCGATCTGCGGCATGCGCGCCATCGTACCGTCGTCGTTCATCAGTTCGCAGATGACGCCCGCGGGAGCGACGCCGGCGAGGCGCGCGAGATCGACCGCGGCCTCGGTCTGCCCGGCGCGCTGGAGGACGCCACCCGGCTTGGCGCGGAGCGGAAAGACATGGCCCGGCTGCACGAGATCGTGGGGTGTCGAGCTGGGGTCGATCGCAACCTGAACCGTGCGCGCGCGG
>JACMMK010000059.1 GCA_014379045.1 Burkholderiales bacterium | reverse complement strand
TGTCGAACGCGGCGGGCGCGACGCTCGCATCGGTCGCCTCGACCTCGAGGTCGGGGCCTGCCGTCGGCGCCACGTTCTTTTCGAACGCATCGAAGAATTCCTGCGCGAGCTTGGCCGCGGTGCCTTCGATCAGACGCGAGCCGACCTGTGCGAGCTTGCCGCCGACCTGCGCATCGGCGACATAGGTCAACTGCGTGCCCTGCGGATGCTCGGCGAGCGTGACCGTGGCCTTCATCTTGCCGAATCCGGCAACGCCGCCCTGGCCCTCGCCGACAATCGTGTACTGCTCGGGGGGTTTGAGGTCGACCAGCTTGACGTTGCCCTTGAACTTGGCCTTCACCGGGCCGACCTTCAGCGTCAACGTCGCGTTGAGTTCGGTGTCCGAGACCTTGTCGATCGTCTCGCATCCGGGAATCGATCGTTGCAGCACACCGGGGTCGTTCAGCGCCGCCCAGACCACGGGGCGTTGCGCCTGGATGATTCGTTCGCCTTTGATTTCCATCGTTCTCTTCGTCGTGTATCGGTGGTTAGACTGGCTGGGTCAGAAGCGAAACAGCCGGCGGGGATTGGTCTCGGCGATCTGCTCGACCTCGCCGGCGCTGATGCCGGTGGCGCGCAGCGTCGCCATCGGGTCGTGGTCGGCGGGCGGAAACGAGTCGTCGCTGCCGAGGACGACGCGATCCGCCCCGACGCGATCGATCAGGTAGCGCAGCGCGGCGGGTTCGTGAAGGATGGTGTCGTAGGAAAGTCGCGTCAAGTAGTGCGACGGAGGCTGCAGTGCCACGTCCTGCTGGCCGACACGGTCCATCCGTCGATGCATGCAGTCGAAGCGCCCGATCAGCCAGGGCAGCGTTCCGCCCCCGTGCGAGAGGATGAGTTCGAGGCGGGGAAACCGGTCGAGCACGCCGGCCCCGATCAGCGAGCCGATGCACAGCGTCGTGTCGAACGTGTATTGCGCGATCTGGTTCAGCGCGTACAGGCGTGTTCGCGGGGTCGGCGCCGGCGCTGCAGGATGGATGAATACCGGCACGCCGAGTGCCTGTGCACTCGACCAGTATTCATCGAGTGCGAGCTCGCCCGGGTTCACGCCGTCGACGTTCGCCGCGATCACGCCACCCACCGCGCCGTGTTCACGCACCGCACGTTCGAGTTCGCGCGCGGCGCGTGCCGCATCAGGCAGCGCGCCCGAGGCGAGCCACGAGAAGCGGGCCGGCGCGCGCGCACACAGGCGTGCCAGCGAGTCGTTGAGCAGCCGGTGCCAGCGTTCGCCCTGCACCGCCGGCAGCGCGTAGCGGAAGATATCGGCCCAGATCGACAGCACCTGGCGCTCGACGCCGCAGCGATCCATGTCGCTGAGGCGCGCGGGGATCGGCTCCACCAGTTTCGGGAAGAACGGGCGTATCTGCAACCCGTCGTCGAAGCGCAGGCACCGGCACCCCGGCGGCGATTCGACGACCGATACGCCGAAATCGTGAGCGCGCGTGGTCAGCGGCTCGAGGATGTCGAGCGGCACGTAGTGGGCATGAACGTCGATCGGCATGGCGGTGGGGTCGATGCAGGTCGTAGGGTGGGAAACGCAGCGAAAGAACGTGCGCGGGTCAGGCCGAAGTGCGCAGCCGCCGTGCGGCATCGAGAATCGCGGCAACGATCGGCACGTAGCCGGTACAGCGACAGAGGTTGCCCGAGATCGCGAGCCGTACCGCGTCGGGCGTCGGGTCGGGCGTCTCCGAGAGCAGCGCGTGCGCGGTGGTGAGCAGGCCGGACGTACAGAAACCGCATTGCAGCGCATGGTGCAGGTGGAAGGACTCCTGCAATACCGACAGCGTCGCTTCCCCGCGCGCGACGGCGGCACCGCGTTGTGGACAGAGGGCGGCGAGCCCCTCGACCGTCACCACCGACGCTCGCTCGGCCTGCACCGCGAACATCAGGCACCCGCGCACCGAACGTCCGTCGACGAGCACGGTGCAGGCGCCGCATACGCCATGCTCGCACCCCAGGTGCGTGCCGGTGAGGTCGAGCGTTTCGCGCAGGAAGTCGGCGAGCGTCATCCGGGGTTCGACCTCGCGCGCGAGCGGCACGCCGTTGACGGTCAGATGGATGCGATGACTCATGCGCCGCGCGCGGTCACGGTGATCGCGGCCGGTTCCCGCGCGAATGCCTGCTCGAGTGCGCGTCGGGTGAGCACCTGCGCAAGCTCGCGCCGATACTGCGCGCTCGCCTGGAGATCGGCGCGCGGGTCGAGGCCGCAAGCGGCTGCACCCGCG
>JACMMK010000058.1 GCA_014379045.1 Burkholderiales bacterium | reverse complement strand
GCGATCACCACGCGCGCGCGATGGCGATCGGCGCGCCCCATCAGCAGCGCGAGCCCCTTCTGCTCGGCGCGCGCGAGCTGGGTGAGGGCGGGAATGAACAATACGCCCTCGTTGGCACTCGCGGCCAGATCGAGCGGTGCCGTGACGAGCATGCGCGGATCCTCGACGGTGACCCACGGCGTGTTCGCGGTATGAAGATACTGCGCACACAGCTCGGCGCGACAGCCCGCTTCGGCCACCAGCAGCACCGAGCCGCGGGTCGCGCGCAGCTGCGCGAGGCGCTGTTTCAGCTCCGCCATCAACGGCGATCGGCCGAGGCTATCGAGCGACAATTCGGGCAGGGGCGAGTTCTCGGACCGGCGCAGCGCGCGACCGACGGTAGACAACAGCTTCTGCAGCGCGATCGGCTTCTCGAGAAAATCCGACGCGCCCAACTTCGTCGACTCGACCGCAGTGTCGATCGTCGCGTGGCCCGACATCATCACGACCGGCATCGTCAATTGCCCGGCGCGCGCCCATTCCTTGAGCAGGGTGATGCCGTCGGTGTCGGGCATCCAGATATCCAGCAGAACGAGATCGGGGCGGGCGCGCGCGCGTTCCCGCCGCGCCTGATCGCCGTTCTCCGCAAGTCGGACGCTGTAGCCCTCGTCGCGCAGGATCTCCGAGAGCAGCTCACGGATTCCGATCTCGTCGTCTACGACCAGAATGTCGCTCATGCGCGGGTATCGCTCGATCTTGCGTTCATGTACCGACTCTCAAAGGCCGACGCGGCGGCCGAAGCCTGATCGACGCGCAGCGTGTCACCGTCATCGCACGCGCGCATCGCGGCAGTGCGGATGCGCGTCATGCGGCCGCGCTCAACCCGCTGCGATCGCCGCGCGCCACGGCTGCGGGCACCGTGAAGCTCACGCGTGCGCCCAGCGGTTCCGCATTGGCGGCCTCGATCGAGCCACGGTGTTCTTCGATGATCTTCTTGACGATCGCAAGCCCTAACCCTGTGCCTTTGGGCTTGCTGGTGACATACGGCTCGAACACCCGCTCGAGCATGGTCGGCGGAAAACCGCAGCCATTGTCCACCACCGACAGGCGTACGCTCGCGCGCTGCGCGCCCGTGCCCGATGCAAGTTCAGTGCGCACGACAATTCTAGGCGCAGTGGTATCGCCGAGCGCGTCCTGCGCATTCTGCAACAGGTTGTGCAGCACCTGGCGCAATTGCGTGGGGCTGCCGATCACCTTCGGCAACGCCGCGCCCAGCTCGGTATCGATGACGATCGCCGCGCGGCCGGCTTCATACAGCCCCAGCACTTCACCCACCAGTTGATTGAGATCGATCTCGCTGGTGGCGATGTCGGGTTTGCTGCGCGCGTACTCGGAGAAGGCATCGACCATGTTCTTCAGCGCCGCGACCTGGTTGACGATCGTCTGCGTCGAGCGTTCGAGCATCTGCGCGTCGGTGGGGTCGAGCTTCGCCGCGAGTTTGTGGTGAATCCGTTCCGCCGAGAGCTGGATCGGCGTCAGCGGATTCTTGATTTCGTGCGCGAGGCGGCGCGCGACTTCACCCCATGCCGCATCGCGCTGCGCCTGCATCAGCCCGGTCACATCGTCGAAGACGACGACATAGCCGGCATCGGCATCGCGTTTCCGATCGACCCTCAGATGCGAGCCGCGCAACAGCAGCATCCGGCGCCCTGCTTTCGCGCTGTACTCGACCTGCGCTTCCCATGCGCGCTCCTCGTCGCCGCTCGCGTCGGGGCCGAAACGGAACTGCAACTCCGCGGCAAACGGCGCCACCGCGGATGCGCCCTCGGCCAGACGCTCGAGCGGCAGACCCAGCAATTCGCCGAGTTCGACGCCGAGAATGCCACTCGCGCTCGAGTTGGCGGCGCGCAACCTGAACTGCGCATCGAAGGACATCACCCCCGAAGAAAGGTTGCCGAGGACGCTTTCGAGATACGCCTTCGCGGTCTCGACTTCGGCCTGCGTTCGCTGGTTCGCCGCGCGTACCTCGTCGAGTTGTCGGGTCATGTCGTTGAACGATCCGGTGAGCACCCCGAGCTCGTCGCTGCTCTTCACCGTGGCGCGCTGGCTGAAGTCTCCGCGCGCGACCGCCGCGGTGCCCTCGGCGAGAATCGACAACGGCGAGGCGAGTTGTTCGGAGAGGAAGATCGCCAACGCGAACGCGCCGAGCAAGCCGAGCAGCAGGGTCAACGACAACGTCACGCCATACAGCTGCTTGAGACCGGACCGGGAGAGCAGCAGTTCCTGATAGTCCTGATACCCGACCTGGACGACCTCGGCGGCTGCGGCGAGCTGTGGGGGCACCTGCTGCAGCACTTGCAACGCACGTATTTCCTCGACCAGAGACAGCGTGTTGACCGGCACGACCACGCGCAGGTACAGACCCTTGTCGGGCAACGATTCGATCGACGAATACGGTTGCTGGGCGCGCACTTGGCGCAGCACGTCGCTCACCGACAGCTCGGGCAGCACCGCGATGCCGGTGCCCGAGACGGCGAGTGCGGTGCCACGCTGGTTAAACAGCGCTGCCTCGTCGACGCGATACTGGTCGCGCAACTGATTCAATACCGCCGGCTGTAGCGCGGTGCCGCGTTCGGCGAGTGACAACGCCATCGCATCGGCCTTCGACGACAGATCGCGCAGTGCGCCTTCGAGCGTCGATCTTCCCAATGCCAGGCCGCCTTCGAGCGCCCGATC
>JACMMK010000057.1 GCA_014379045.1 Burkholderiales bacterium | reverse complement strand
GGATCGCCGTCAAGGCCGGCGAGCGCAGCGCGGTCGCGACGCTCTGGCACGTCAGCGATCAGGCGAGCAGCATGCTCGTGGCGGAGTTCTACCGTGGCCTCGCGCAGCAGGGGCTGAGCAAGGCCGAGGCGATGCGGCAGGCGCAGCTCGCCCTGATCCGCGACCTGCGCTTCCGTCACCCTGGCCTGTGGTCACCGTTTCTGGTGATCGGTAACTGGTTGTAGACGAGCCCGTCGAGACGACTGAATGTCCGAGCCTGCAGACTCCGGTTCCCCTGTCGTGCCTTCCGTCTCAGACCCGGCGGGTACGTCTCAAGCTCCGGACGCACCCGCCGCGACGACCGACGAGCGCGCCGTGGTCAGCGCGCTCGCGGCGCACGGCGTGGTGCGCCGCTATCCACGCAACGCGGTGATCATCACCGAAGGCGATTCGTCCGACTGCCTTTACGTGATCGTCTCCGGCCGGGTGAAGGTGTATCTGGCCGACGAGGCGGGCCGTGAAGTCATCCTCAACCTTCACGGTCCGGGCGAGTACATCGGCGAGATGTCGTTGGCCGGGGGTGTGCGCACCGCATCGGTGATGACACTCGAACCGTGCGAGCTTTCGGCCGTCAGCCAGCAGGCGTTCCGGCGGTTCATCGCGAGTGATCCCGATGCCACGTTCCATCTGATCCGCAAACTGATCGAGCGTCTCAAGACCGCGTCGGACAGCGTGCGCAGCCTGGCGCTGCTCGATGTGTACGGGCGTGTGGCGCGACTGTTGCTCGATCTGGCGGACGAACACGACGGCGAGCTCGTGGTCCGCGAACCGATGACCCAGCAGGAGATCGGCAACCGGGCCGGGTGCTCGCGCGAGATGGTCAGTCGTATCTTCTCCGACCTCTCGTCCGGTGGCTATATCCGTTTCGAAGGACGGCGCATTCACCTCTGCCGCACGCTGCCCAAACGCTGGTAGTTCGCACCGGCGCACGCGTTCGCCGATCGCACCGCGATGTCAGCGCGCCCCGCCCCCGGATTGCCGTCTTCGACTGGCTTCACGATCGGTGCCTCGCTCGTGGCTGCGGCGATGCTCGTGTCGATCAGCGGCGCGCTCGATCCGCTGGACCGCGTACTGTTCGATGCCGGCCAGCGCGCCTGGCGGCTGCACGCGCCGGAACCCGCCCCGATCGAGATCGTCGTGGTAGGTATCGACAGCGCGACCTTCGTCACGTTTCCCGAGCCGTTCGCGCTCTGGCATGCGCGCCTCGGGACGATCTTCGCCGGCATCGCGCAGGCGCAGCCTAGGGCGGTGGGCATCGATATCGAGCTGCCCGACCGATCGTTCGACGCGATTCGCCCGGGCGGCGATCTCGCGCTGCTGCGCGGACTCACACCGTTGACGCGTGCGAGTCCGACCGTGCTCGCACGCGGGCTCGACGCGAGCGGTCGAGTGAAGCCGGTGTTCGCACCGTTCCTCGCGGTGCTCGGTTACGACGGCTCGGCGCTCGCTGCCTGGGAGGCGGACGCGGACGGGGTCGTGCGCCGGTTCACGACGCATTTCGCCGGAGCATCCGTCGTGCCCTTCGCGGGGCGCATCGCGCAGCGACTCGGACGCCCTGTGGGCGATGGTCTGATCGACTGGCGCATCGGTGCGACATTCGACTACGTGCCCGCGCATCACGTGTACGAATGGAGTCGGCTCGGTGACCGCGCGCGCCTCGAAGACGCGCTCGGCGGACGGGTTGTGTTGCTCGGCAGCGTGCTGCCTTTCGAAGACCGGCATCGCGCACCGCTGTCGATGGCGGCGTGGGAGCGATCGGACACGACGCCCGGCGTGCTGCTGCATGCTCAGGCGTTGCGCGGCTTGCTCGGACCGGGACTGATCGTGCCGTTCGCGCCGAGTGTTCCCGCGCTGCTCGCCGGGTTCGGCGCGCTGCTCTGGTTCAGCGGTCGGCGCAGCGTCGTCGCCGTTGCCGCACTCGCCGGTTTCATCGTCGTTCTCGTTGCGGCCGGCCTTGTGGCGCTCACTGCCGGTCGTCACCTGGTGCTTGCCCCGGCGTTGGTCGGCGCGTGCGTAGCGACCGTCGCGCGCCTCGTGCGCGAAGCCTGGGCGGGTCACCGGCAGCGACGCTGGCTCGAACACGCGTTCGCCGGGGCCGTGAGTCCGAACGTGCTCGAACTGATCGTGTCCGGCGAGATCGATGACCCCGCCGGCAGCGGCCGCCGCCGGCTCGCGGTGATGTTCGGCGACATCCGCGACTTCACGCCGTTGACCGAGCACAGCGCGCCCGAACAGGTGGTCGATCTGCTCAACCGCTACTTCACCTGCATCGCCGCCTGCGTACATCGATTCGACGGCACGATCGACAACTTCAGGGGCGATGGGATCATGTGTTTCTTCGGTGCGCCACGACCCGTGGACGACCCTGCTCAGCGCGGTTTCGCGGCAGCCCGGGCGATCTTCGAAGGCGTCGGTCGTCTAAACCAAGAACTTCAAGGCGAAGGCCGCACACCGATCACGATCGGACTCTCGCTCGCCCTCGGCGAGGCCGTGGTCGGACGCATCGGGGCGGCGAACCGGCACGAGTACACCGCGATCGGTGACGTCGCCAACCTCGCGGCGCGGCTGGAGGGTCTGACCCGCGACCTCGGCTACCCGTTGCTGGTGAATATTCACGTTGCGCAGTCGCTCGCGCCGGACGTACGCTTCGATGACCTCGGCGAGCAGACGATCAAGGGTCATGCGCCGGTGCAGGTATTCGGCTGGCCAGCGCGTGCGAACGCTGACGCAGCAAACACGACGATGCGCGAGATCGATCATCGCGACACGCCACCGGCGCGTCTCGGCGGCGCGTCGGTGCAATCCGATCCTGGTGGAGGGCAGTCGTGAACGAACGCTCTGATATCGCCCTCGGGCAACGGCACCCGCATCCGCGCGCACCGACCTGCGCCTGGTCGTTCGGGCTTGCCCTGGGCTTGTCGCTGGCCGGGGTGCTCGGCGTCGGCACCGAGCCCGTGCATGCGGCAACGCCCTCGGCGCTGGTCACCGACGTACACGGATCGGCACGGATACTCGGCACCGCGCGCAGCCCGTTGCACGTGCTGTCGGAGTTGGCACCGGGTACCGATGTCGCCGTCGACGCCGGCGCGCGCGCCGTGCTCGTCCATATGCCATCGGGCCATGAATACACGCTGTTCGGACCCGGCGAATTCCGGTTCACGGCGGGCGGC
>JACMMK010000056.1 GCA_014379045.1 Burkholderiales bacterium | reverse complement strand
TCCTGGCGCACGTACACCAGCGACCAGTAACGCTCCATCGTACGCTGCGCTTCGGCGTAGGCGTCGTAGGTCAGTTCGAATGCACGCATCGCCGAGAGCATCGATTCGCTGCCCGGCGGATACGGCGGCGGCTCGCCGCGCACCCAGCTGACGAGCTGGCGCTGGTTGACCAGATCGACCATCCGGCGCAACGGCGAACTGGCCCAGGTGTAGTGGGCGACCCCCAGACCCTGATGCGGCGAGGGCACCGTGGTCAGGTGCACCTTGCCGCCGCCCTGGGCGCGATAGATCGCCGGCACCTGCGCACGCGCGAGTTCGCCGCCCCATTGGCTATTGGCGAAGATCATCAGCTCGGCGACAAGGGTGTCGAGCGGCGCGCCGCGCGCCCGCGGCTTCAACTCGACATGCTCACCGTCGACGATGAACGTGTACTCGACACGACCGCCGCCCAAGGCGCTCTCCGGCTGCTTGCCGCGCACCGCCTGCCGCGCCAGGGCGAATCGCCACAACGTCCACAGGTCGCTGCCGCACGGGTGGTCGAGGCGTGGCTCGGGAAGGTCACGCGCCTGGGCGAGCGCGTCGTCGCTAAAGCACGGCTCGAGCCGGTCGAGCCGAAGATTCTCGCCAATAGGAACCGCCTCGAGCACCGTGCACGTCGATTGCACCGCGAACCCGGCATCGACGTCGGCATACAGCGACAAGGCAGGTACCGTGCGACCGGCGGCAAGCGTGAAGCGCTCGACGATCGGGTCGGGCAGCATCGTGATCTTGCGTCCTGGGAAGTATGCGGTCGACTGGCGCGCCAACGCGGCCTCGTCGAGGGCGGAACCTGCCGCGATGCCGAGCGCGGGCGCGGCGATATGGATACCGATGCGCCAGCCGTCGGGACGCGCCTGCACCGAGAAGGCATCGTCGATCTCGGTGGTCGCGCTGTCGTCGATCGAGAACGCCTGGACGGGGGCGATCTCTAGCGGCGGCAATGCCGCCGCTTGCGCATCGACATCGACGTCGACGGGCGCGAAGCCGGTGCCGTTGCGAAAATGCTCGAACAGGAACTTGCCGTAGTGATAGTCGTGCGCCGAGGCGAGCGCACCGCAGCGTTCGAGCAGGCGCGGCACACTCGTTCCGGTTGCCGTCGACGCCGCGTCGAGCGCCTTGAACGCGATCGACTGTTTGTCAGGGGCGTACAGAAGCACCGGGACGAGCGCCCGCATCGGCTCGGGCAACTCGAAGCGCGCGAGCGCGTCGGACCACTCGTGCTGCTGCTCGGCCTCGCGGCGCTTGCGCTCGATACCCGCGAGCGCCGCCTTCAACGACTCGGCTGGCGCGCGCCGGTACTGGCCCTTGCCACGCTTGTAGAAGTACATCGGGCTCGCATGCAGCTTCATCAGCATCGCCGCGCGCTCGATCGCGCTTGCCGTCTTGCCCGGGGCCGCACCGAAGTATTCGCTCGCCGCGGTATCGAAACCGAATTCTTCGGCGGTGATCGCTTCCCAGAGAAAATCGGTGTCGAGCGTCTCGGCGAGCGACCGCGCATCGTCGATCAACGCGCGCGCCCCCGGCGCGTCGAAGCGAAACAGCACGCTGCCCGCCTTCACCTTCGAGCGTTTGCCATGCGGCGCTTCGACCTGCAGCGAGGTGGTGTTGTCGGCGAGCACGCTGCCTGAGCGCAGCTCGCCTTCTTCCTCGTAAAAAACGTTCATCGCGGCGCCGGCAACAGGAACAGCGGACGGATCGATGCAGCGTCCATTCGCCAGGGGGGCGCAGTATAGCGGAGCCTTGGGTGCAGCCCTTGCATGAAAAGGCCCGTGCCGGGTCGGGATCAGCTCGCCAGCTTGCGCCGCGATGGACGCGGCAACGGATCGGGGGGCGCGAGCAGGCCGGCGAAGCGCAGGATGGTGTCGACATGATCGGTGAAGCTCGCGAAGCCATGATCGCCGCCTTCGACGATCACCTGCTGCACACCCGAATACTTCTCGACTGCCTGACGCCAGTCGAGGACCTCGTCACCGGTCTCGACCAGCAGCAGATAGCGCTCGGGACGCGTGATCGGATCGACCTCGAGGGCTGCGAGCTCGTCGAGATGGCGCGGGGTCCACTGCCAGGGCACCTTCGTGTGCAGGTTCTCCTGCTCGGCGGGAAGGTGCGCAAGCAGCCGTTGCGGCTTGACCGCCGGATTCACCAGCACGGCACGCGCGCCGTGTTTCTCGGCCAGATGCGTCGCGTAGAAACCGCCGAGCGAACTGCCGACGAAGGTCACGCTCGACGGGTCGTCGGGCAGCAGCACGTCGACTGCGGCGATCGCTTCCTTCGGCAGGTGCGGCAATGCCGGCGCGCAGAACAGGTCGAGGCCGTCGAGTTCGTCGAGACGCGCCTCGATCAGCCGGGCCTTGATCGATTGCGGTGAGCTGTTGAAGCCGTGGAGGTAGACGATCATGGAAGAAACTCGATTCGGTTGGCAGGGTGCAGGGGTATGTTGAACCCCGACGAGGATAGCTGGTCAGCGTGGAGTGTCGCGGCTACCATCGCCGTTGCGGGACATGCCGTCCGGCATGTCGTCGACGTTCACCCGGCGCGCATACAAGAACGGGGAGCGACACCCCGCGACCGACCCCCCGATGGAGGAGCAAGCATGCACGCTATTCACGCGTTCGCCAGGTTGGCCACCGCAGTCAGAACCACCGCTGTCGGCGCGATGGTGATCACCGCATCGATTGCCGTCTCGATCGTCCTCGGCATGACAGTGCTGCTGTCACCGACCGCGGCGAACGCGCAGAAGTGGACCTCGGCCGCACCGATCCCCGTAGGGGCCGAAGAGGTTTACGGAATCGCTGCCGGGGGCAAACTCTACGTGTTCGGCGGCCTCGCGCCCGGCTGGAAGCCGATGGGCATGGTGTTCGAATACGACCCCGCAGGCGATCGCTGGACGCGCAAGCGCGACATGCCGGCGTTCCTGCATCACGTCGCGCTGGCGACGATGAACGGCAAGATCTACGTGTTCGGCGGCTTTCAATTGCCGGAGAAAGGGCCCGCCGCGTGGGCGCCGGTAGCGACCTCCTGGGAGTACGACCCGGTCGCCGACAGCTGGCGCACGCTGGCTCCGGCGCCGGTTGCGCGCGGTGCCCATAACGCGGTGGCGGTCGGCAACCGCATCCATCTGATCGGCGGCGCAGGCCTGCATGCCGGCTCGAAGGAAACCGCGCTGCATCCGGCGCGACCGCACCGCGCGCTCGGCACGCACGAGGTCTACGATCCGGCGACGAACAGCTGGACCACGCGCGCCGAGATGCCGACCGCGCGCAACCATGCTGCCGCAGCCACTGTTGACGGCCGAATCTACGTGATCGGCGGGCGCCTCGGCGCGGTCTTCATCACCACCGCGACCAATACCGACATCGTCGAAGAATATGACCCGGCGACCGATCAGTGGGGGCGGTTGCAGTCGCCGATGCCCAACGCGCGCAGCGCTGTCGCCTGGGGCGTACACCAGGGACGCATCTACGTGGTCGGCGGCGAGATGCGGCACCGCGACTTCTGGGCCACCTTCGCCGCGGTCGACGCGTTCGACCCGAAGGCGAACAGCTGGACGCGGCTACCCCCGTTGCCGTTGCCCCGCCACGGGCTTGCCGCAGATTTCATCGGCAACCGGCTTCATGTCGTCAGCGGCCAGGTTCAGTCGGGGACGAACACGCCGGGGCTGGTCGCCAATACCGACCGTCACGACGTGCTGATCATCGGACAGTGATCCGGTGCGCGCCGCGCAGTTGCGGTTGCGGTTGTCGCTCGCGGCGTTCGCCGCGTCGTTGATCGGCACCGCGCCGGTCGCGGCGCAACCCGTCCCCGCGTGCGGTGCCGGTCTCGCCAGCGCACAGCGCACCGAATCCGCGCGACACGTGATCGTGTGGCGCGCCGATCCGCAGCGCATACCGGTCGGCCGGCATTTCGCGCTCGATCTGATCGCCTGCCCGAAGCCGGGGGCGAGCGCGATCGATGGTCTCGGCGTCGACGCACGGATGCCGGCGCATGGCCACGGCATGAACTACAAGCCGAGCGTCAAGGCGCTCGGCGAGAACCGTTACCGCGCCGAGGGCCTGATGTTTCACATGCCCGGGCAATGGGAGCTCGCGTTCGAACTGCGCAGCGGCGAGCAGAACGAGCGGGCGCTGCAGGCGCTGACGGTGCGGTGAAGGGCACGTCGTGAGACTTCGCGCTGGAGTGGCCGGCGCCCGGCGCGCGCTGCACGCACCGGGTCTCGCCCGCGCATGCGCGGTGTCGATCGGCCTGGTGTTCTGCGCGGTCTTCGCCGTGACCGCTTCACGTATCTCGCACGCCGGCCTGGAACACTTCAGCCCGGAGGAGCGCGCGCGCATCCTCCAGCATGGGCCCTGGCCGCCCCACGTCGCACGCGAGGCCAGCAACCGGGTGTCGTCCTCGCTACCGGCTGCGCGCTTCGGCGAGCAGTTGTTTTTTGACCGCCGCCTGTCGGTGAACGGATCGATCTCGTGCGCGAGCTGCCACGTCCCCGAGTTCGACTTCACCGACCGCCGGCCCACCGCCGCGGGCCTCGCCGACACCGATCGCAACACGCTGTCGTTGACCAATGCGCGCCTGAATCGGTGGTTCGGCTGGGCCGGCGCGACCGACAGCCTGTGGGCAGCGAGCCTGCGGCCGATGACCGATGCGCGCGAGATGGGCAGTGCCGAGCGCCATGTGACCGAAGTCGTGCGCACGCAGCCCGATCTCGCGTGCGCCTATCGCCGCACGTTCGGTGCCGCGCCATCCGCGACCGACGATGACCACGTGCTGTCCGATGTCGGCAAAGCGCTCGCCGCGTTCCAGTCGCGACTGGTGAGCGGGCGCACGCCGTTCGACGCGTTCCGGGACGCGCTGGCGCGCGGTGACCGACGCGCGCAGGCACGCTATCCCGACGCGGCGCAGCGCGGTCTCAAGCTGTTCGTGGGTCGCGCGCAATGCAACCTGTGTCACCTCGGCCCGCAGTTCACCAACGGCGAATTCGACAAGGTCGGCATCAGCGTGCGCCGGCCCGACGGTCGTATCGACTGGGGTCGCTTCGACGGCATCAAGGCGCAGCAGGCGAGTCGGTTCTCGCTCACCGGACGCTTCAACGACGACCCGGCGAGGAGCCGCGGCGTGAGCAGCCGCCATGTCGCCTTAACCGGTGAGAACTACGGACAGTTCAGGGTGCCGGGGCTGCGCAACGTCGCGCGCACGGCGCCCTACATGCACGACGGCTCGGTGCCGACGCTCACCGACGTGGTGCGGCACTACTCGACGATCGATGCGCTCAAGCTGCATCTCGCGATGCCTCATGCGCACGGCGATCCGGGAGGCGATCTGCCGCCGCGGCCGGCAGAAAGCGTGCTGCGTGCACTCGATCTCACCGAGCGCGATATCGCCGACCTCGTCGCGTTCCTGCATACGCTGAACGATGCCCGCCCACGCGCGTCGATGGGTGGGCACAAACCGGCGTCGTGCGTCAGGCGCGGGGCGCTCTCCGAGCTTGGAGTCCAGAGTATGCCTGACCGTTCGTGACTCTCGGCATCTTCATGGACTATCGTCAGATCATCACACTCG
>JACMMK010000534.1 GCA_014379045.1 Burkholderiales bacterium | reverse complement strand
GCGCGACCCGGCCGACGGTTCGCCGTCGCAGGACCCGGCGCTGTTCCGGAGGTTCCTGCCGGAGATCGCGCGCCAGTGCGACGTGGTCATCAACCTGACCACCGGCGGTGCGCCGACGATGTCGGTCGAGGAGCGGCTGCAGCCGGCGCTGTCGCTGTCACCGGAGGTCGCCTCGCTCAACATGGGCACGATGAACTTCGGGCTGTATCCGATGCTCGCGCGTTTCAAGGAATTCAAGCATGCGTGGGAGCGTCCATACCTCGAAGGGTCCGACGAGCGGATCTTCAAGAACACGTTTCGAGACATTCGCTACATCCTGGAATCGTGTGCCGACAACGGCACGCGCTTCGAGATCGAGTGCTACGACATCGGTCACCTGTACACCGCCGCCCATTTCCTCGAGCGCGGAATCGTCAAGCCGCCGCTGTTCATCCAGTCGGTGTTCGGCATCCTCGGCGGCATCGGCGCGCATGCCGAGGACGTGATGCACATGCGGCGCACCGCCGATCGGCTGTTCGGCGACGATTACCTATGGTCGGTGCTCGGTGCGGGACGCAACCAGATGCCGATCGCGGCAATGTCGGCCGCGATCGGCGGCAATGTGCGCGTCGGCCTCGAAGATTCGCTGTGGGACGGTCCGGGACGTCTCGCCGAGAGCAGTGCCGCGCAGGTGCGTCGGGTACGGTCGATACTCGATGGCCTGTCGCTCGACATTGCGACCCCCGACGAGGCGCGCGCGATGCTGCAACTCAAAGGCCGCGCCGCGGTCGGTTTCTGATCCTGCCTGGAGGAGCTGTTCGATGACCGTTGTTCGCCGTTATGCCTTTTCGATCGCACTCACGCTGCTTCCCGCGTCCGCGCTGCATGCGCAGGACGTCTGGCCAAGCAAACCGGTGCGCATGATCGCACCGTTTCCACCGGGCGGGACGACCGACGTGCTCTCGCGCATCGTCGCACAGCGCCTGACCGATACCCTCGGCCGCCAGGTCGTGGTCGAGAACCGGCCCGGGGCTGGCGGCAACATCGGCAACGAGTTCGCCGCACGGCAACCGGCCGATGGTTACAACATCGTGATGAGCAGCAATGCGCAACTGGTGACCAATCCGCACCTCTACAAGCGGCTCGGCTTCGACCCGATCAACGACTTCGCACCGATCGCGCTGGTCGGCACCTCGGGACAGGTGCTGGTCGTGCATCCGTCGGTCCCGGCGAAGACGGTGCAGCAACTGATCGCGATCGCGAAAGCGAAACCGGGCGGGCTCAACTTCGGCTCCGGGGGACGCGGGACGCCGGCGCATGTTGCCGGCGAAGTGCTGCAGGTGGCCACCGGGACGAAGCTCGTGCACGTACCGTACAAGGGCGGCGGTCTCGCGGTGCTCGACCTGGTCGCCGGGCAGATCGATCTGATGCTGGCGGACATGGCGCCGGCGGTGCCGCAGGTCAAGGCGGGCCGGTTGCGCGCGCTCGCGGTAACCAGCGAGACACGCTCGCGTGCGCTGCCCGACGTTCCGACGATGACCGAGTCGGGCATCAAGGGTGGCATCCCGCAGGTGTGGTGGGCGCTGCTCGCCCCGCGCGGCACACCCCCGGCGATCATCGGCCGCATCAACGCCGATCTCGCGCAGATCATGAAGAACACCGAGGTGCAGGAGCGCTATGCCGAACTCGGCGTGGTGCCGCTGCATTCGACGCCGGAGCGCATCACCGAGTTGATCCGTTCCGAGACCCCCGCCATCGGCAAGGTGCTCAAAGCGGCTGGCGTCGAACCCGAGTGACCGATCCGATGGAGGTATCGGTCGAGCGTATCCATGGCATGTTCCAGCGCATGCTGTTGATGCGCGCGTTCGACGAGCACGCAGGTGACGCGCGCCGCGCGAACCTGCTGCGCGGCTCGGTGCACGAATACATCGGTCAGGAAGCGATCGCCGCCGGCGTGTGCGCGGCCTTGCACGATCGCGACTACCTCAGCAGCTATCACCGCGGTCACGGGCACTGCATCGCCAAGGGGGCCGACCCCACCGCGATGATGCTCGAACTCTACGGCAAGGCGGGCGGCGTGTGCGGCGGCAAGGGCGGCTCGATGCATGTCGCCGATTTCTCGCTCGGCATACTGGGCGCGAACGGCGTGGTTGCCGACGGCGTCACGATCGCGGTCGGCGCGGCCCAGGCGGTCAGATTGCTCGGTGAAGACCGGATCGTCGTCGCATTCTTCGGCGACGGCGCGCTCAACCGCGGGCCGATGCTCGAAGCGCTGAACTGGGCGCGCGTCTACGACTTGCCGGTGCTCTTCGTGTGCGAAGACAACGGCTACTCGGACCGCACGCGAACAGTGAGCGTGACCGGGGGACCGGGTATCGTCGCGCGCTCGGAGGCCTTCGGCATTCGCACGCAGAGCGTCGATGGCAACGACCTGATCGCGGTCGCACACGCCGCGGCCAAGCTAGTCGCCGAGGTGCGCGCCGGGCGCGGCCCGCTGTTCCTGCATGCGACGACGTACCGCTGGCGTGGACATCTTGCGCTGGACAAGGGCCTGTATCGTGACCCCGCGGAACTCGAGGGTCATCAGGCGAACGATCCGATCGAACGCGTGGTCGCGTGGCTCGGCGCGCACGGGGTCACGACCCGGACGATCGATGCCGATCGTCGCGAGGCCGTCGCACAGATCGAGGCTGCGGTAGCCGCGGCCCAGGCGGCGCCATTGCCCGATGCGCAGGCGCTGTTTACCGACGTGCAGGATCTCGGGGCGCCGGCATGGCCGTGATGACCTATGCGCAGGCCGCGCAACTCGCGCTGCGCCAGGAAATGCAGCGCGACCCGCGCGTATGGGCGCTGGGCGAGGATCTCGGCCCCGAAGGCGGCGTCGCCGGACAGTATCTCGACCTGCAGCGCGAATTCGGACGAGATCGCATCGTCGATACCCCGATCTCCGAATCGACGATCATGGGCTCGGCGATCGGCGCGGCGATCTGCGGTACACGACCGGTAGTGGAACTGCGCTACGCCGACTTCGGACTATGTGCCGCCGACGAGATCGTCAATCAGGCGGCGAAAGCGCGTTACATGCTCGGCGGACAGGTGCGCGTGCCGGTCGTGATCCGCCAGCAGATCGGGTTTCGCGATGGCATGGCGGCCCAGCATTCGCAATCGACCGAGGCGTGGTGGGTTCACATCCCTGGACTGGTCGTCGTCGCGCCGGCGACGCCATCCGACAGCCACGAACTGCTGAAGGCGGCGATCCGCTGCGACGACCCGGTGATCTACATGGAGCACAAGGAGCTCTGGACCACGAGCGGCGAAGTCGATACGGCGGTCGAACCGGCCCCGCTGGGGCGCGCGCTCGTGCGTCGCCACGGCACGGACCTCACGCTAGTCACCTGGTCGGGGATGTTGCCCGACTGCCTCGCCGCTGCCGAGACGCTCAGCGCGCGCGGCGTGCAGGTCGAAGTGATCGATCTGCGTACGCTGTGGCCGTGGGACCGCGACACCGTGTTCGGGTCGGTCGCAAGGACCGGTCGGCTGCTCGTCGTACATCAGGCGGTACGCATCGGTGGCTTCGGCGCGGAACTCGTCGCCGAGACCACCGAATGTCTGTTCGGCGATCTCGACTGCGCGCCGCGCCGTCTCGGCGCACCGCGTACGCCGGTGCCGTATTCGCAACCGCTCGAAGCGCTGTGCCGCGTATCCGAAGCGCAGATCGTGGCCACCGTCCTGGCGATGGTCGGCGCGGCAGCATCGACTGGACACCGATGAAGGATCTCAACACGCTCGGCGCGGT
>JACMMK010000533.1 GCA_014379045.1 Burkholderiales bacterium | reverse complement strand
CGAGTTGTCGGACCTCGTCGCCGCCGGCCTCGCCGAACCGCGCCTGCTCGATGCCGCGCCGATCACCCTGCAGGTGCCGCCGCTGCGCGAACACCGCGAGGACGTGCCCGAACTGGCCAACCTGTTGCTGACCCGGATCATCGAGGCCAAGGAAAGTCCGGCGCGAAGCTTCGACACGGCGGCGCTCAATGCGTTGCGCAACTACGACTGGCCCGGCAACCTGCTGCAACTCGAGCAGGTGGTGCGCTCGCTGGCCGTCACCTCGCTCGGCACCGACGTCACGGCGCAGGACGTCGCCCGCCTGGTGGTCCAACAGGATCCGTCTACAGGGGTCGTCGTCGCGCCCAATCCGGCCGCGGCGCTCAACTTCGACGCGCCGTTGCGCGAGGCACGCGATGCCTTCGAGAAGTCGTACCTCGAGCACCATATCGCGCTCGAAGGCGGCAACATGAGCCGCGTCGCCGACAAGGTCGGGCTCGAGCGCACGCATCTTTACCGCAAGATCAAGCAGCTCGGCATCCGTACGCGCCGCGCCGAGGAATAGCGCGGGACGCGCGCGGACAGTACGGTCCCGCACCGACGCACGCGCGCACGATGCAGGATAATCCGCCGCATGCCTACTCATCTCGAACTCGCCAACGCGATCCGCGCCCTTGCCATGGACGCGGTGCAGAAAGCCAACTCCGGGCATCCCGGCATGCCGATGGGCATGGCCGATATCGCCGAGGTGCTCTGGCGCCAGCACCTGAGACACGATCCCGCAGACCCCGCGTGGCCCGATCGCGATCGCTTTGTGCTGTCGAACGGCCACGGTTCGATGCTTCTTTACGCGCTGTTGCATCTGAGCGGCTACGATCTGCCGATGTCGGAGTTGGCCGCGTTTCGCCAACTCGGCTCGAAAACGCCCGGCCACCCCGAGCGGGGCGTGACACCCGGGGTCGAGACCACGACCGGACCGCTCGGACAAGGGCTCGCCAACGCGGTCGGGATGGCGTTGGCCGAAGCGTTGCTGGCGGCGCATTTCAATCGCCCGGGGCATGCGATCGTCGATCACCGTACGTTCGTGTTCCTCGGCGATGGCTGCCTGATGGAAGGCATCTCGCACGAAACCTGTTCGCTCGCAGGACGGTTGCGACTCGGCAAGCTGATCGCGTTCTACGACGACAACGGCATCTCGATCGACGGTCGGGTCGAGGGCTGGTTCACCGACGACACGCCGAAACGTTTCGAAGCGTACGGCTGGCGGGTGCTGCGCGCGGTCGACGGCCATGATGCGGCCGCGGTCGAGCAGGCGATCGCGTCCGCATGCGCGGGCGAGGGTCGACAGCCGACGCTGATCTGCTGTCGCACGGTGATCGGCAAGGGGGCACCGACCAAGCAGGGTACGGCCGACACCCACGGTGCGGCGCTGGGCGAAAAGGAAGTCGCGGCAGCGCGCGCAGGGCTCGGCTGGACGCACGACGCCTTCGACATCCCGGCGCCCATTCAGGAAGCCTGGAGCGCGCGCGCGCAAGGCGAAGTCGCGCACTCGGCGTGGCGTGAACGCTTCGCGGCGTACGCGCGTGCCCACCCGGAACTCGCGCGCGAGTTCGAACGCCGCATCGCGGGAGAGTTTCCGCCTGGCTTCGACGCCGCATGCGTCGCGGCGATCGCCGCCGCGCAGGAACACCGTGAGCCGGTAGCCACGCGCAAGGCCTCGCAGAACACCTTGAACCGGCTCGCCCCTGGGTTGCCCGAGCTCCTCGGGGGATCCGCCGACCTGATGGGCAGCGTCTTCACCGACTGGACAGGGAGTCGGGTCGCGCTCCCCGATGCCGCCGGCGCGCTCGACGGCAATATCATCAACTTCGGTGTGCGCGAGTTCGCGATGGCGGCGATCACGAACGGCGTCGCGCTGCATGGTGGTTTGATACCGGAAACCGGCACCTTCCTGACGTTCTCCGATTACTCGCGCAACGCGCTCCGGATGGCGGCGCTGATGGGGTTGCGCAACATTTTCGTGTTCACGCACGACTCGATCGGATTGGGGGAAGACGGGCCGACGCACCAGCCGGTCGAACACCTTTCTTCGCTGCGGCTGATACCGAACCTGGCGCTCTGGCGCCCGTGTGATGGCGTCGAAACCGCGGTCGCGTGGCGCGCGGCGCTGCTTCGTCGCGAGGGTCCGACGGCGTTCGCGCTGTCGCGTCAGGCGCTGCCTGCCCAGCCGCGCACCGCCGCGCAGGAACACCGTGAGCCGGTAGCCACGCGCAAGGCCTCGCAGAACACCTTG
>JACMMK010000532.1 GCA_014379045.1 Burkholderiales bacterium | reverse complement strand
GGGCACCGCGGTGTTCTCACCGGTCGTGTCGATGCGCGAGGAGCCGCATCTGCAGCGCGCCCGCGGCAGCGCGCCGTTCGATGCCGAAGGCGTGGCCACGGTGCCCCGCGACGTGATTCGCGGCGGCGTGCTCGAGGGCTACTTCCTCGGCAGCTACTCGGCCCGCAAACTCGGGATGACGACGACGGCGAATGCCGGGGGGGCGCACAACCTCGTCGTGTCCCCCGGCGCCGACGATCTCGCGCAGCTGTTGAAACGCATGGGGCGCGGGCTGTTCGTGACCGAGCAGCTGGGGCACGGCGTGAATCTCGTGACCGGCGACTATTCCCGCGGCGTCGCGGGATTCTGGGTCGAAGGCGGCGAGATCGCCTATCCGGTCGAGGAGATCACCATCGCCGGCAACCTGAGGGACATTTTCCGCGGCATCGTCGCCGTCGGGCACGATGTCGACCGCCGCGGCTCACGCCATGTCGGATCGATCCTGGTCGACCGCATGATGGTCGCCGGACAGTAGCCACCGGCTCCGCGCAGGGTCCATGATCGAAACGGTCATCCACTGGGCCCGGTCGTTCAACGACCCGCTGCGCAGCGCGCCCGGCGCATCGCGATGGATCGCGTCGTTGTCGCCGTCGGACCCGCTGGCGATTCAGAAGGAGGCGCTGGAGCTCATCGCGGGCTTTCCCGGCCATCGCCGGGACTTGTCGCCGGGGCAGGCGGAAGCGCTGCTCAAGATCGACGCGCGACTGGAGCCGGTGATCGCCGGCCTCACGCGCCAGTACACGCAGAGCTACCAGAAGAGCTCGGCCGTCGAGTCGCGCCTTTGGCATTCGGTGTTCGACATCGTCAAGGCGTTCCTCGTCGCGTACCACGCGTCGCTGAAGGCAGGCTACGCGCGCGCCGACAACAAGCGCTGGCGCGCGGTCCTGCCGTGGGTGCTGGTGCGTCTTGCGCACTACAAGGGACTGGACGGCCAGTACCGGCTGTTCCGCTACGGGCACTGGATTCCCGCGCAATGGCGAGAGTTCCACGAGCTGTACGAGTTCGCGCGCATGCGCGGTTGGCAGCGCGAGCAGCTCATCTATGGCGCCGCGGCGTTTGCGCGCCCGGGCATCTCGTTCGAGCAGGAATACCTGAAGGCTTTGCTGCTGATGCGGCTCGACTCCGGCAACTTCACGCCGGACCAGGTCGACTGGGTGGCGCGCCAGCTCGACGACTGGACCCCGTCGCTCACGCTCCTCTCGCCGCCGGGCGAGGGCGCCGGCTTCTACGTGGACCTGACCGGCACGCAGGGCCTGCGCCGCCGCGCGAAGCCGAACGTGCCGGGCCGGGTGCTGCTGCTGGACACGGGGCCGGTGTACGCGCGCATCGTCGAGCAGCTGCGCTGGCTTCCCGATCAGGACGAAGAGGTCGCAAAGCCGGGCGAGCTTCCGGCGCGCGAGCAACGGCTGATCCTCATGCGTCTCGCGTCGTTGCTCGGTCCGGATGCCATCGCCCATGCGCCGCGCGCGATACGCTTTCCCACCGCTGGCGAGCTGCGGGTCGTCGTGGGCCTTCCAGCGCTGACGCGTGCGATCGCCGAGATCGACAGGTTGCCGGGCGCCCCGCGCCCGTCGGGTGTCTCCGGAAGCTTCGACGAAGTCACGCAGATGATGAATCCCGCGCAGAACCCCGAATCGGTGGCGCGCCGCATCCGCGGCGGGAGCTGGCGCCTCATCGATCGAAGCGATACAGGTTGCCGGCTTGCAGCACCGGCGAAGGAAGCGCCGGCCCGCCTGGGTGAGCTGATCGCGATCCACGAAAACGAAGAATGGCTGCTCGGCGTGGTGCGGCGCATGCAGCGCAAGCAGGTCGACGAGGTCACCGTTGGCATCGAGATCATTGCGAAGCGCTTGGTGCGCGTGCTCATGCGTTCGTGGGCTACACCCGCCGGGGGGGAGCGCCCGGGCGCGGACCGGCCGTTCTTCGGCATCTATCTCCCTGCGCACGCCGACAACCGCCAGTCCGCGCAGCGCAGCCTGATCGGTCCGGACGCGCG
>JACMMK010000531.1 GCA_014379045.1 Burkholderiales bacterium | reverse complement strand
GCGCAGCGGCAAGCCGTCGATCTCGCGGTAATGGCTCAGTTGCGGCGTCGCCTCGGCGATCAGGCACACGTCGGTGCTGGTGCCTCCCATGTCGAAGGTGATCAGATTCAGGAACCCGGCCTGACGCGCGACATGCAGCGCGCCGCTGACGCCCCCGCTCGGCCCGGAGAACAGCGTGTCGATCGGACGCTTCGCCGCATCCGCGGCGGTCATCACGCCGCCGCTCGAACCCATCGTGAACGGTGGATGCGGCACGCCGAGTGCCGCCACCTGGGCTTCGAAGCGGGTCAGGTAGCCACGCATCACCGGCATCAGGAACGCGTTGACCAGCGTCGTCGACAGCCGTTCGTATTCGCGGAATTCGGGCAGCACTTCGCTCGATTCGCTGACCTCGGCCTCGGGCCAGCGTTCACGCACGAACGCGGCGGCCGCGCGCTCGTGCGCCGCGTTCGCGAACGCATTGATGAAGCAGATCGCGACGCTCTGCACGCCGGCGTCGCGCAACCGATCGACGACCGGCGCGAGCGCTTCCAGATCGAGCGGCGTCAGCACTGTGCCGTCGGCGGCCACGCGCTCGCGCGCTTCACAGCGAAGCTCACGCGTGACCAGCGGCGCCGGCTTGTACGCATGCAGATCGAACGTGTGCGGTCGCTTCTGGCGCGCGATCTCGAGCAGGTCGCGAAAGCCTTCGGTGGTGATCAGCCCGGTACGCGCGCCCTTGCGTTCGAGCAGCGCGTTGGTGGCGACCGTCGTACCGAGTCCGACGAAGGCCACGTCGGCGCCGATCGCACCGGCGCTCGCCAGCAGTTCTGCAATACCCTGCAGGGGCGCGAGTTCCGGCTGCGCCGGCGTCGACGGCAGCTTGTGGTGATGTACCGCGCCGCTCATCGTATCGACCATGAACAGGTCGGTGAAGGTGCCGCCGACATCGAGCCCGATGCGCCAGCGCGACGGTGCGACGGGTGCCACCTCTGCCACCGTCGCGCTGCCGGCGCTCGTCATCATTCGGCCTTGATCCCAGCCTTCTGGATCACCTTCGAATACAACCCCGTCTCGACGCGGATGTAGTCCATGAATGCCTCGGGCGTCCCCGGCTTCGGTTCGGCCCCGAGATTGAGCACGAACTCCTGCACATCGGGTTGGCGCAGGATCCGGTTCACCTCGGTGTTGAGCTTGATCACGAGCGCCGGTGGCGTGCCCTGCGGCGCGAGCAGCCCCCACCACGAGATCGATTCGTAGCCGGCGAGGCCGGCCTCGAGTGCGGTCGGCACGTACGGCATCGTCGGAAAGCGCTTGTTGCCGGTGGTGGCCAGCGCGCGCGTGCGACCCGCCTTCGCATTGGGCAACCCCGACGGCAGGCTGTCGACCATGAAGTCGACATGGCCGCCGATCAGGTCCACCTGGGCGAGACCGCTGCCCTTGTACGGTACATGCACGACGTCGATGCCGGCGACGCTCTTGAAGAACTCGCCGGCCAGATGCGTGGTCGAACCGATCCCGGCTGATGCGAAGGTGAGCTCGCCCGGACGCTTGCGTGCGAGCGCGATCAGTTCCTTCACCGACTTCACCGGCACCGACGGATGCACGACCAGAATGTTCGGTCCGGTCGCGACCATGCCGATCGGCGCGAAATCCTTGATCGGGTCGTACGGAAGCTTGCGGAACAGGCTGGGATTGATCGCATGCGTGCTCGCGGTCATCAGCAATGTGTAGCCATCGGCCGGCGCGCGCGCGACCAGCTCGGTGCCGATGATGCCGCCGGCACCGAGCCGGTTCTCGACCAATACCTGCTGGCCCCAGGCCTCGTTCAGCTTGCGCGCGATGAAGCGCGACAGCAGATCGGTGCCCCCGCCCGGTGCATACGGCGCGATGATGCGAATCGGCTTCACCGGGTAGTCCTGCGCAGGCGTCGATGCCGGGGTCTGGGCCCAACCGCCCGTTGCGATCGACGACAGCGCGAGCGCTGCGGCGACCACCATTGCGGGATGTGCTGCGGATCGTGCGTCGTTCATCGATGCTCCCCGGAATGCGATTCGTCGGTCGTGTGCGCTCGCGCGTGACCGCCGGCCAGACGTGCCGTGATCGCCTGCGTCGTGTCGTCGAGAATCTCGAGCACGCGCACCAACGCGCGCAATGCACGGCGGGCGCGCTCGGCGAACAACCGGCCATGGGCGTCGACGAGACCGCGCCCGGTGGTGATGAAAAGGTTGCCATCCTCGGCCGACGGCGGCTGCCAGCCGAGCGCCGCCAGCCCCGCGATGACCAGATTGCTGCCGACCCCCTTGTCCTCGTTGTTGAAGATCGGGATGCCGATGCGACCATCGCGCCAGGTGTCGACGTAGTTCAACTCGACCCCGAAGCCGTTGTACGACTTCGCGATGCGGATTCCGTCGGGATAGCGTGCGCGCAGCGGCTGCACCGCGTCCTGCAGCAGCTCGTACAGCTCGTCGACGACACCGCGGATCACCTGCGGATGCTCCGACACCCAGCGCAGCGCCGCCGCCTGCCCGACCAGCGACTCGCGCCCCGGGTCGAACGGTGAATACGCGCCCTTGCCGTAGGTCGACGCGCCGCTGCCGACCCGGTCGCTGTGCCAACCCAGCGCGCGCTGCAACTGCAGCACGTACTCGGCACGACCGACGATCAGGCCACTGGTCGGCGCCCCGGCGACCTTGTCCATGCTGAACAGCATCAGGTCGGCACCGATGCCGCGCGGGTGCACGCCGAGGAACGGTACCGCGCGCGCGTTGTCGACGATGTACGGCACATCGTGATCGGCCGCGACGCGACCGAGCCCAGTCATCAGATCGGCATGCACGCCGTCGGCCTTGGACCCGTAGCCGTAACCGGGCGTGTCGTAGCCGAGGGACACCACTGCCGACAGACGCTCGGCGAACGTCGCCGCACGGCGCCCGACCGCCGCGATCGTCGCTGCGGCATCGACACCGGTCAGCAGCGGCACGATGAACTGCTTGATGCCGTGCTGCTCGTAGCGGGCGCCGGCCATCGGTACGATCACGACGTCGAGATCGGGCAGGCGATGGCCGACGATGCCCATCTCGCCCGACGTGGTCAGCCGCTCGCCGAAGAGATCCTTGTACTTCGGCGGAAACGGGCGACCATACGAGACGAAGTGCTCCGAATACGCCTCGTGCAGCGCGAGGTACGCCGACCGGTACCCTGCGCCGCGCCCGGCACTGGGCGGCGTGGCGAACGCTTCGAGGCACAACCAGAGTGCGGCTTCGCAGGTGCACACTGGTACGCCGTCGTAGTCGTCACCATAGTGCTGCTTGACCAGCACCCGGATTTCATCGAGGTAGGTCGTCAACGGCGCCGCGCTGCGCGCACCGTCGACCATGCGTTCGATCACGGCGGGCAGCAAGTACGCCGGGCGTACCGATTGGCTCCCCGACAGCGCAACGCTGCCACGGAGTTCCGCCGGCAATGCGTCGGCGGCTGCTTCGCGCGCGACGTACTCGAGAAATGCGCCGCGTTCCCTGCCGAGCGCTTCGTAGATCTGATGGCGGAACGGTTCCATGTCGCGCTCCATGCAAATTGCGCGCCACTACGCCTGCGCGCGCTCCCGGGTCTCGAGCACGGTCTCCAGCACGCGGCGCAACTCGACCAGCGTGCGGTCGCTCAGGTCGACGCGCACGTCGATCTCAGGCCAATCGAGACGGTCGACGACGCGAATCCATGCAGAACGTTCGGGACGCGGCACACCGTTGCTCGCCTGCCCCCCCGCGTCGCGCCCCCCTTCGAGCGCGTCGAGCAGGCGCAACTCGATCGGCGCGTGGGGATGCTTCATGAACCCGGTGACGATACCCTCGACCGTCTGCGGTCCGGCGAGCCCGTTGCCATACGCGGCGTAGTACGGCCCCACCAGTTGTCCCGCCCATTGCCCGATCTTCGGCCCGGTCCACGCGAACACGTTGCTTTCGCGATCGACGATGCCGTACTGGCGATAGTCGTAGTCCGGATCGTCGGCCTGCAGGATGCGCGCGATATGCGCGGGCATGTACCCCTGTGCGAGCAGGTTCAGCACGAACGGATCGACATGGCGCAGATAGAACGCCTGCGACTTGCTGATCCCGACATTCGGGCGGACGCTCTCGTTGCGCCGGCCGCAGGCGATCGAGAACGTCGTGCTGCCGACGCCGAACTTGCCCGTTTCGGGGCAGCGCGCGATGATCGAGTAGGTCATCGCGCGACTCCGCCCTGCTCGCGCTTGAGCATGTCGGCGAACTCCATCGCCGGAATCGCGTTCTGCGGATGGCGTGCGCGCTGCTCGTAGTACGCGGCCGACGGCTTGTAGTCGACATAGATGCGTCGCAGCTCGGCGATCGCATCGCGGTCGTGCAGATCGACGCGCAGGTCGAGATCGGAATAGTCGCGTCCGCTCCAGACGGTCAGGACCACCGAACATACGTGGTGGACTTTTCCGCCCGACGCGCCGGGTTGCAGGCCGCCGGCGTCGCGGCCCGCCTCGAGCACGCCGAGCAGGCGCGCTTCGAGTTCGGCGTCGGGGTCCGACGTG
>JACMMK010000530.1 GCA_014379045.1 Burkholderiales bacterium | reverse complement strand
CCTCGCTCGCGTGCGGTTCCTCGGTGAGCAGCGCATGGGCCGTGGTCAACATCCCCGGTGTACAGAACCCGCACTGCAGCGCATTGTGGCGTCGGAACGACGCCTGCAACGGTGACAGCGCGTCGTCGTTCGACAGCCCTTCGACGGTGAGCACGGTGCGTCCTTCGACCTGCACCGCGAGCGTCAGGCACGAGCGCACCGCGTCGCCATCGATAATCACCGTGCAGGCGCCGCACACCCCGTGCTCACAACCGACATGCGTGCCGGTAAGTCGCAACTGGTCGCGCAGACACAGCGACAGCGTAGTGCGCGGTTCGACTTCTACGCTGACCGCGCGTGCGTTGACGTTGAACGACACTTGCATCAGACAGGCTCCGTTCGTTGTGTCCGTTGTTCCGGCGTGGCCGCACGGATCAGCGCGCGCTCGACCAGGACTTCGACCAGATTTCGACGATACGCCGCGCTCGCGTGCAGGTCGTCCGCGGGGTCCACCGCCTGCGCTGCGGCATGCGCAGTCTCGGCGATCGACGTGGCGTCGACGACACGGCCGTTCAGTACCGCTTCGGCGGCGGGCAGTCGCCGCGGCCGGTCGGAGGCACCGATCACGCCGATGTGCGTGTTGGATGCGCGTGCGCCGCCATCGACCGCCGCGCGATCGAACCACACGGCGGTGCCCGCCATCGCGAAGTCGCCATGGCGACGGGCTAGTTCCTCGAACGCGCCGACACGACCGGAAGGCCACGCCGGGAACGTGATCGAGACGATCAACTCGTCGGGCTCGAGCACAGTGGTGAGCGCGCCTTCGAAGAACCGGTCGGCGGCGACGCTGCGCGTGCCGCGTACGCTCGCGATCTCGATCGTCGCATCGCATGCCACCGCGATGCCAGGCAACTCGGCCGCCGGGTCGGCATGCGCGAGGCTGCCGCCGACGGTGCCGCGGTTGCGGATCTGGTAGTGCGCCACGTGCAGAATGGCTTCGGCAAGGAGCGGCAGCGCGGTCTTCAGTCGTGCATCGCGCTCGATGTCGCGCCAGCGCACTTTTGCCCCGAGGCGCACGCCGTTGGCATCGATGTCGATGCGGTCGAGATCAGGGATGCGCCGCAGATCGACCAGCAGTCGCGGCGACGCGAGGCGGAATGCGAGCACCGGCATCAGGCTCTGTCCGCCCGCCAGCGGCTTCGCATCGCCGTCGGTTGCGGCGAGCAGGGTCAGGGCCTCATGCAGGCTGCTCGGGGCAGCGTAATCGAATTGCGGCGGCTTCATTTCGGTCTCGAACGCGGGAAAGCGATAGTGTGAGGCAAACTTACTCCGCCTTCACCCCCGCGGTCTTGATCACCTTCGACCAGCGGGCGAGTTCGCTCTTCATGTGCGCCGTCAACTCATCGGGCGTGCTGCCGATCGTGACGGCATTAAGCGAACCGAGTTTTTCCTTCGCTTCGCCCGAAGCGAGGCCGCGCGCGATCGCCCGCGACAACGTGTCGACCGAGGTGCGCGGTGTGCCCGCCGGGGCGTAGACGGCATACCACGCGGTCACCTCGAAGCCGGCAACGCCGCCTTCGGCAAACGTCGGCAGGTCGACCCCCGGGACGCGCCGCGCAGTGGCAATGGCCAGTGCGCGCAACTTGCCCGCCTTGATCTGCGACACCGCAGCGGTCAGCTCGATCGACATGAACTGGAGCTGGCCGCCGATCAGGTCGCTCATCGCCGGTGCCGAGCCCTTGTAGGGCACGTGCGTGAGGTCGAGACCGGCGTTGAGGCGCAGCATCTCGCCGGCCAGGTGGTGCGGCGAACCGGTGCCCGCCGAGCCATAGGTGAGACCCGGCTTTCCTTTTGCGTACTTGATGAACTCGGCCAGCGTCGCGGCAGGCAACGTCGGATTCACCACCAGCACGTGCGGGATCGTTGCCACCAGCGACACCGGCGCGAAATCTTTCAGCGGGTCGTAGGGCAGCTTCTGCAGGACCGGGTTGATGCCATGCGTGGTCGTGGCGCCCAGCAACAGGGTGTAACCATCAGGCGCGGCGCGTGCCACGAGTTCCGAGCCGATCGCTCCCGCCGCCCCGGCACGGTTGTCGACGATCACCTGCTGCCCGAGTTGCTCGGTGAGCACCTGACCGACGACCCGTGCCACGAGGTCGAGTGCGCCCCCCGGCGCGAACGGCGCGACCAGGCGGATGGTCTTGACCGGATAGGCGACGGCCTGCGCGAACACCGTGTCTGCGAGGAAAGTCGTCACGACCTGCGCGCTGCCAAGCGCCAGGGTGAATGCGACGATTCTGCTGCGGATGTGCGAACGCTGTGTGCGCATGTAGAAACCTTGTCGACGCGGCGGCGGGAGGCGCGATGGTACGGGAACCGCGCGCGGCGGTAGGGCCAAGCGCCGCGGTGGCGGTCCGCAGCGCGGTTGCCAGCAGGCGCGACCGGGCACTACCATCGAACACACGATCGATCGATCGAATGTCCAGGAGCGATATCCATGCCAGTTGCCCGCCACCCCATGCCCGCCGACATCGCCGGGCTTTCACTCGACGAAGTGATGCAACGCTTCGTCGGACGCTTCCGCGACAAGACCGCCGACTGGAATGCGTTCGAGGACGCGAAGATCGAAGGCTGGAAGCGCGCGCAGCACCGCTTCATCGGCGCCGGCGGGTCGGGCAAGCACGATGATCCGACGGTGATCCCGGCGCGCGGCTTCACGCTGTCCATCATGTATGTCGAACCGGGGCAGGGCAACGCGGCGCATACCCATGAAGTCGAGGAAGTGTTTTTCGTACTCGACGGTTTTCTCGATGTGTTCGTCGAGGATGAACAGGGCAATCGACGCACCGCGCGGCTGGGCAAGTGGGAGTGCGCCGCCTGCCCGCCGGGCGTGATCCACGGCTACGACAACCACAGCCTGCAGCCGGTGTATTTCCAGGTGATGCTGGGGCGCGCGAAGCCCGAGGCGATGGGCTATGCCGACGACAAACTGTTCGATCGCCGCGACGCGCATTTGAAGGCGAGCTGACACCGTGCCGGCGCGCCGATGGGGTGCGCGCCAAGGACGTCTCGCGCGGCGCAGGGATCAGCCCGCCGGCAGCCCCCAGTCTGGATGCTGCTTCAGGTACGGCAACAACCCGCCGGCCGCGATCAGTGCGAGTACGGCCGGCGGCAGCTTCGGCACCGTCGCGCTCCAGCCACGCGCCGCGACCGCGACGCGGCCGCCTGCGAGATCGACCTCGATCGTGTCGCCGTCCTCGATCATCTCGACCGCGCACTCGGCGATGGCGAGCCCGTTGTTGATCGCATTGCGATAGAACTGGCGCCCGAACGAGCGTGCGACGACCGCAGCGACGCCGAGCTCGCGCAACACGTGCACCGCCTGCTCGCGCGATGAGTTGATGCCGAAGTCGCGCCCCGCGACGATCACATCGCCGGGCCGCACGCGCTGGGCGAACCCCGGCACCACCTGCTCGAACGCGTGCTGGGCGAGCCAGTCGAGCGATTTGCCGACGTTGTACTTGGCCGAGCAGTGCATATCGGTACTGATGTCGTCGCCGAGGCGATGCACGGTCGCTGTGATCGTCGGCACGCGCGCGGCGTTATCGCTCATCGCTGAAACTCCTGGCTGGGAACTGCAGGCCGCGGCTCCACCCAAGGCCCGCGTTGCCCGGGCCGGGGCGACCGGCGCATCATGCCGCCGTCCGGATATCGAGCGCGAACTCGCGCGGATCGGTGACCCTGCCGGTCAGCGCGGACGCGGCGACCGTCGCCGACGAGGCGATCAGGATGTCGGACTCCGGATTGCCAAGCCGGCCCTTGAAATTGCGATTGGCGCTCGAGATCACGCGTTCGCGATCGGCCGCCATCAGCTTGTGGGTGATGCCGACGCAGGTGCCGCAGCCGGCCGGCTCGACCGAGGCACCCGCCTCGGTGAGGATCTCGATCAGGCCTTCACGCATCGCCGCGAGGTAGATGCTGCGCGAGGCCGGCGTCACCACCATGCGCACGCCGCGCGCGATCCGGCGTCCTTCGACCATGCGCGCCGCCTGGCGGATATCGTCGAGCCGGCCGTTGGTGCAGGTGCCGATCAGCGCAACGTGCACCGGTTCGCCGGCCAGCGTGCCCACGTCGACGACGTCGCCGATGTCGTGGTTGTGCGCGACCTTCGGCGCCAGCGCGCTTGCATCGATGACGAAACGGTCCGCATAGATCGCATCGGTATCGGCGCGGACCGGTCGCGGCGTCGGCGCGCCGTGGGCTGCGAGCCAGGCGATCGTCCGCTCGTCGCATTCGAGGATCGCCGCTTCCGCCCCGAGTTCCGCGGCGTGATTGGACAGGGTCATCCGGTCGTCGATCGCCATCGCGCCGACCGCACTGCCGACGTACTCGATCACCTTGAAGTTCGCGCCCTCGGCGCCCAGGCGTCCGAGCATCGCCAGCGTCACGTCTTTCGCCCACACCCCGGCGCCGAGTTCGCCGTTGAGTTCCACCCGGATCGATTCGGGTACCCGGAACCACGTCCGCCCGGTCGCGAGGATCGCGGCGATGTCGGTGCCCTCGTGGCCCGTGCCATACGCGTTGAACGCGCCATAGGTCGTCGAATGCGTGTCGGTACCGACGACCAGATCGCCGGCGGTGAAATGCCCGTTCTCCGGCAGCACCTGATGACAGATGCCGTCGCCGACGTCGTACAGCACCGCACCCGTGCGCGCGCAGAACTCGCGCATCTGCACATGCACGTTGGCTGCCTCGCGCGTGGGTGGGGGCGAAAAATGATCGAGCACGAACGCCGTGCGCGGCGCGTGCGGCAGGCGCTCGAGCCCGAGCGAGGCGATCGCCTTCAGCGCGTTCGACGCGCGCGCATCGTGCACCATCGCGAAGTCGACCCGCGCGACGACGACCTCCCCTGCAGCGACCGGTGCGCCGCCCGCATGCGCGCCAAGAATCTTTTCAGCCAGCGTATACCCCATGGCAGT
>JACMMK010000529.1 GCA_014379045.1 Burkholderiales bacterium | reverse complement strand
TACTTCGAGCGGCTGCGCCAGATCGAGGAGAGCGCCGACCAGATCATCGTGCTGGCCGGGCCGATCTCGTACCTGCTCGCCTCCGACGAGTTCGACGCGACGCTCGCGCGCGTGCTCGAGGAGAGCGTGCCCGCCGACCTGCCGAACCGCGCGCGCGCGATCGACGAGGTCGGCGACATCATGACGATCCTGGCGGCGCGCAAGGCGAACTGGCGGCAGCGCCAGCCTGCGGTCGTCAATCTGATCTCGGCGAGCGAGATCGAACGGTTCCTGCTGAACGGCCTCGTCGGCCGGCTCGACCTCGCGCCGGCCGAGCGCGCCGACCGTCAGGCGCACGCGGCCAGGGAAGTGGCGCGGTTCGCAACGTTGACCGACGAGCAGCCGATCGGCATCCAGATCGGCATCGTCCCCGACACGCTGCCGCATGCGAGCTTCCAGATCCTGCGCCAGCCGGATCGGCAGGTGCTGGTGTTGAGTCCGTTCCGGCTGGGCGAGCAGCCGAACGTGCGCGTCGGGGTGGCGATGATCACCCCCGCGCCCGAGGCGCTGGTGCTGCACCAGAAGGCGGCGGAGGAGATGTGGGGACGTTCATTGAAGGGGGCGGCGGCGGCGACGTTTCTGCGCGGGTTGCTGCAGAAGTATCGTTAGGGATGTTGAATGCGACAATCGCGCAAGCCTATTCGTGACTGTCTACCGCGATGCCGGGACATCGCCAAGAATCATTTCGCAGCGCATTCGAAACGCGGTTGGCCGGCGGCAGTTCAACTCGTAGCGCGCTCCGGTGCTAGGCGCAGCGTGGTCTCCGGGATCGGAACGATTGGGTTGGCGACCGTCTCTTTTTTGGGACGTGTCTTGCTTTTGGGACGGATTCAGACTGTAATTGAGCGGTCGACTGCTCAGATCCTCTGCGTGGAGAGAACCGCCCCGATGTCCGCACACGCCTTCGCCTCCGCTGCCGTCATCGTCGGGGAATCCGACTCAGGCCACTCGCCGAACCAATGTCCTGCAGAGGAGTCGGTCGTCCCGGTGGTTGCGCACGAATGGGTAAACGACGAATACAAACACCTCGTGGTGAAGGCGTCAGCGAAGGCGCTGGCCGCGCAGCCCGGCCAGTTCTTCCACCTGCTCTGCCCCTCACCCGATGAAGGCGAGTTGTGGTTCCGGCGTCCGCAGTCGGTGTACCGGATCCAGCGCTCCAGCGGCCGCATCGAGTTCCTCTACAAGGTCGTCGGTCGCGGGACCAAGGGCCTCGCGACGCTGAAGCCGGGCGACACGCTGAACATGCTCGGTCCGCTCGGGGTCGGGTTTCATCTGAAACCGGAGTGGAAGCACATCGTCGTGCTCGGTCGCGGCGTCGGCCTGGCGACGATGGCGCCGATCTCGCAGTTCGCCGGCGAACTCGGCGTGCGCGTCACCGCGATCCTGTCCGCGCGCAGTCCGGAACTCGCACTGGCTGCAGACCTGTTCGAGAGCGTCGGTCAGGTGGTGAAAGTGCTCGATACCGATGGCAGCAGCGCGATCGACAATGTCGAGAAGCTCCTCCTCGAACTGATCGCCGAGAGTCGCGCCGATGCGTTCTTCACCTGCGGCTCGAACCGGCTGATGCAGTTGATGAAGCGCCTCGGCCGCGAGCACGGCATCCCTGGCCAGATGGCGATGGAGCAGTTGATGGCCTGCGGCCTGGGTCCCTGCTACATCTGCGTGCGCACCTTCGAGCGCAACGGTCAGAGAGAGATGCGCCGCGTGTGCGTCGAAGGACCGGTGTTCGACCTGCAGGAGTGCCTGGGATGGTAGATCTGTCGGTCGCCATCGGCAGCGTGCGGCTGCCTAACCCGATCATGCCGGCGTCGGGCACGTTCTCGGTCGAGTTCTCGCAGGTGATCGATCTCAACCGGCTCGGCGCGCTCGTCGCGAAGACGGTGTCGCGCAACTACCGCGCCGGCAATCCGCCGCCGCGGGTGTCGGAGATCGACGCCGGCATGATCAATTCGATCGGCCTGCCGACCAAGGGTCTGAAGTATTTCCAGGACGTGCAGGTCGCCGAGTACAAGCGCTTCACGCCGCCGTTGATCTGCAGCATCTCGGCCGAGTCGATCGACGACTTCGCGGCGATGGCGCGCGATGTGTCGGTGCCCGGCGTCGATGCGATCGAGATCAACATTTCCTGTCCGACGCGCGCGCCTGGGGGCGGCAACTTCGCGTTGAACGAAGAGCACACCTATCAGGTGGTGAGCCTTTGTCGCGCGGCGACCGACAAGCCGCTCTGGGCGAAGCTCTCTCCGAACGCCGGCGAGATCGGCGCGGTCGCCGAGGCCGCGCAGAAGGGGGGCGCGAGCGCGATCACCGTGTCGAACACGATCCTCGGGTTGAAGATCAACATCGAGACCCGGCTGTCGCATATCGGCAACGGCTACGGCGGCATTTCCGGACCCGGCGTGAAGCCGATCATCATGCGCATGGTGCATCAGTGCTCGAAGTGCGTGACGATCCCGATCATCGGCTGCGGCGGCATCATGCGCGTCGAGGACGTGATCGAGTATCTGCTCGCCGGAGCGAGCGCGGTCGAGGTCGGCTATGCGAGCTTTCGCAATCCCACGGCGATGATCGCGATGATCGAGGGCCTCGAGAAATGGTGCGAGGCGCACGGCATCGCGAAGGTGTCCGAGTTGACCGGGGCGATGCTCGATCACCCGCCGCGCGACACCTACGAGGCCGGTATGATGGGGATCAGCTGAGGCGGGCCGCCCGGCGCCTGGGCAGGGACGCTCGATGACCGATCGAATCACGCTGCGCAAGCCCGACGACTGGCACCTGCACGTGCGCGATGGCGCGATGCTGAAGGCCTCGCTGCCGTTCACCGCGCGCAACTTCGGGCGCGCGATCATCATGCCGAACCTGCTGCCACCGGTGATGACGGTGAAAGACGCGATCGGCTATCGCGAGCGCATCGAACGCGCATTGCCCGACGGTTCGACATTCGAGCCGCTGATGACCTGTTATCTGCACGACCTGACCGACCCCGACGAAGTCGAAGCCGGATTTCGCAACGGCGTGTTCACCGCGGTCAAGCTGTACCCGGCGAATGCGACGACCAACTCCGCCGCCGGGGTTACCGACTACGCGAAGATCCGCCCGGTACTCGCGCGGATGGAGAAGATCGGCATCCCGCTGTTGATGCATGGCGAAGAAGTCGATCCGGAGGTCGACGTGTTCGATCGCGAGGCAGTCTGGATCGAGCGCCGGTTGCGCCCGTGGGCGAAAGACTTCCCCGGCCTCAAGTTCGTGCTCGAGCACATCAGCTCGAAGATCGGTGTCGATTATGTGCGCAGCGCCGCGCCGCAGGTCGGTGCGACGATCACGCCGTACCATCTGACGCACAACCGAACCGACTGGCTCGGCTGGGGCAACCGGCCGTACCTGTACTGCATGCCGGTGATCAAGACCGAGGCCGATCGGCTGGCGCTGGTCGAAGCCGCGACGTCGGGCGACGCCTGCTTCTTCCTCGGCACCGATTCGGCGCCGCATCCGGTCGCGCGCAAGCTCGCGGTGGTCGGCTCGGCAGGCCTGTTCAATTCCCCGGTCGCGATCGAGCAGTACACGCGCGTGTTCGCCGACGCCGATGCGCTCGACAAGCTGGAAGCGTTCACCTCGTTGAACGGGCCGCGGCACTATGGACTGCAGCCGAACACAGCCACGATCACGCTCGAACGCAGCCCGTGGACCGTGCCCGAACAGATCGACATCGACGGACCCGACGAACGCGCTCTGATCTATCGCGGCGGCGAACAGATCGAATGGCGGGTCGTCTCGTAGGCACACGATGGAATTCGACAATTCGTTCGACGTAGCATTGCCGCCCGCCGAGGCATGGGTCTGGCTGCTCGATATCGAGCGCATCGCGACCTGCCTGCCCGGTGCCGAGCTGACTGAAGTCGTCGATGCGCAGACCTACAAGGGTCGCGTCGGGGTGAGGCTGGGACCGGTGTCGTAGTCGTTCGTCGGTCAGGCGAAGCTCGAACAGACCGATGCCGCGGCTCACCACGCGCGCATGCATGCGACGGGCGCCGATTCGAAAGGGCGCGGCGGCACCACCGCGTTGATCGATTTCGCGCTCGAGCCGATCGCCGACGGGGCGCACACGCGCGTCAGGATCCACAGCAACGTGACGCTGACCGGTTCGGTCGCGCAGTACGGACGGGGCGCCGGCATGATCCAGAGCGTCGCGGCGCAGTTGATCGGGCAGTTCGGTGCGTGTCTGCAGGCGCGTATCGAGCAGACGCGCGCGCAGACAACAGCCGTTGAGCAAACGCCCGACAACCGCGTGACCGTCGCAGAGACGACCGACGCCGCAGCGCCGGTCGTCGGTTCTGTGGCCGATGCATCGCACCGTGCGCAGACGATGACCGGCGCGCCGCCGAAGGTCGGGCTCGAACCCGCAGCCCGGCCGATCTCCGGTTTCGCGCTGCTGGCGCGCGCGCTCTTCGCGTCGTTACGGCGCCTGTTCGGCGGGCGGCCCTCGGCATGAAGGCCGGCGCGTTCAGCTGGCATCCCGCACACACCCTCGACGAGGCGGTCACGCTGCTGGCCGAATACGCGCCACATGACGGACGCGTGATCGCCGGCGGGCAGAGCCTCATCCCCAGCATGGCGCTGCGCGTCGCATTTCCGGCGCATCGGGTCGACATCAACGGCGTCGATGAACTCGCGCGCGTGATCGTCGACGGCGACGATCTGGTCATCGGTGCCTGCGTGCGCCACGCGGCGTTTCATGTGCCGGTCGAGCCCGGCCCGCTCGGACGTCTGCTGACGCAGGTCGTGCACGACATCGCGCACGATCCGATCCGCCAGCGCGGGACGTTCTGCGGCAGCCTCGCCAATGCCGATCCGGCCTCCGAGTGGTGCCTGGTCGCGGCGACGCTGGGCGCACGGATGGTCGCCCGCAGCATTCGCGGCGCGCGCACGATCGAGGCGGCCGACTGGTTCCAGGGGATCATGTCCACCGCCCTCGCTGAGGACGAACTGCTGGCGGAAGTGCGCTTGCCACGCCTGGCCGGCGACGCGCGCGCCGGGTTCTACGAATTCAGCCGCCGCGCTGGCGACTACGCGCTCGCGATGGCGCTGGTCGCCTATCGCGACGACCACGGCACGCTGCGAGACGTGCGCATAGGCACGGGCGGCGTCGAGGTGCAGCCGCGCCGCATCGCGCAGGCCGAGGCGATGCTCGAAGGTCGTGCGCTGTCCGAGGAGGCGATCGCGAAAGCAGCCGCCGCCGTCTCCGCCGCCGTCGACCCGCTCGAAGACGTGCACACCGATGCAACCTATCGGCGCAGCCTGATCGGCACCGCGGTGCGGAGGGCTTTCGCCCAGGCTGCTGCCTGATGAACACGACCGCCCGGGATCGCCGATGAACGATACGCTGCCCATTACGCTCCAAGTCAACGGCCACGCGCATGCGATCCGGGTCGAACCGAGGAAGACGCTCTCCGACGCGCTGCGCATCGATTGCGGCCTGACCGGTACCAACGTCGGCTGCGAACACGGGGTATGCGGCGCGTGCACGGTGCTGCTCGACGGGGCCCCGGTGCGTTCATGCCTGATGTTCGCGGTGCAGGCGCAAGGCAGGGCGTTGCGCACGGTCGAGGGGCTCGCGCAGGGCGGGAATCTCGCGCCGCTGCAGCAGGCGTTCATCGACCACCATGCGCTACAGTGCGGCTTCTGCACGTCCGGCTTTCTGATGCTGGCCACCGGCATGCTCGAACGAAATCCCACCATCGACGATGCGAGCCTGCGCGAAGTGCTGGCGTCGAACCTGTGCCGTTGCACCGGCTACCAGAACATACTGCGCGCGGTGGCGCACACACGTGACGCGCTGCGCGCGGGCACGGTCAAGAACGTCGACGGCGCCCAGGCAACGGCGACGAGCCAGGTTTCCCGGTGAGTACAACAATGAGAACGCCGATGAGTGCGCCGGCGAGTACGCCGATGAGCGCGCCCGGCGCCATCGACCCCACACTCGCACCCGCGCATGCCGACCATGCGACGAGCCTGCGCGACGGCGCGCGCCACAACGGCGACGCCGATCCGCGCCGCAAGTTCGTCGGGCAACGCGTCACCCGGCTCGAAGACCCGCCGCTGGTCACCGGCCGCGGCACCTATGTCGGCAATCTGAACTTTCCGCATCAGCTGCACATGCGCGTTGCGCGCTCGGTGTATGCGCACGCGCAGATCCGCGCGATCGATACGAGTGCTGCGCGCGCGCATCCGGGCTGCGTGGCGGTGTGGACCGGCGAGGATGTCGCCGACATCCCGCCGATCACGTTTCGCGCGACCAGCGTCACCGGCCTCGAACCCTATCGTCAGTTCATCCTGGCGCGCGATCGGGTGCGCTATGTCGGCGAGCCGATTGCGGTGGTGTTCGCCGAAGACCCGTATCTGGCCGAGGACATTGCCGAACTGATCACGATGGAGGCCGACGAGTTGCCGCTGACGCTGTCGGCCGACGCGCCCCCCGGCGAGTTCGCGCCGGGCCGAAGCACCGAGGCGGCTGTCCTGCGCAAGAATTTCGGCGACGTCGATGCTGCGTTTCGCGTGGCGCACACCGTGGTCGAAGTCGACATACGCGTCGGCCGTCATTCCGGCGTGCCGCTCGAGAATCGCGGGGCGCTCGCGCGCGTCGATCACTCGCGCGACGTGCTCGAACTGTATGGGGCATGCAAGCGCCCGCACGCGCATCGCGACGCGGTCGCCGCGTTGATCGGGCGCAGTCCGGCGAGCATGCATTTCTACGAAGGTCATGTCGGCGGCGGCTTCGGGGTGCGCGGCGAGATCTATCCCGAAGACGTGCTCGTATGCCTGGCGGCGGTGCGACTCGATCGACCGGTCAAGTGGATCGAGGACCGGCGCGAGAACCTGCTCGCCTGCAACCATTCGCGCGAGCAGCATCATGTCGTGCGAGCGGCGCTCGACGCGGACGCACGCCTGCTCGCGATCGATGCGAAGCTCTGGCACGATCAGGGCGCTTATGTGCGCACCCACGGCGCACGCGTGCCCGACATGGCGGCCGGCACGCTGCTCGGCGGCTACGACGTGCCCGCCTATCGGTCGGTGGCGTACTTCCGCATCACGAACAAGACGCCTGCGGCGACCTACCGCTCGCCCGGGCGCTTCGAGTCGACGTATGCATGCGAGCGCCTGATGGACGCGGTCGCCGAGAAGTTCGGGCTGTCGCGCATCGAAGTGCGCCGGCGCAACCTGATCCGCCGCGACCAGTATCCGTATCCGCGCGCGATGGACATCCTCGATCATCCGGTCGAACTCGACTCCGGTGACTTCGAACGCCTGCTCGATCGCACGCTCGACCACCTCGACTACGATCGATTGCAGTCCGAGGTCGCACAGCGCCGGGCGCGCGGTGAACTCGTCGGCATCGGCATGGGCTTCTTCATGGAGAAGGGCGGGCTCGGACCGGTCGACGGCGTACGGGTCAGCGTCGACACCAAGGGCATCGTGCAGGTGGTCACCGGCTCGTCGTCGATCGGGCAGGGCGTCGAGACGGTGATGGCGCAGATCTGCGCCGATGCGCTCGGCGTCGAGTACCGCAACGTGCGAGTGATCCATGGGCGCACCGACATGATCGAATACGGCATTGGCGCGCATGCGTCACGCGCGACGGTGATGACCGGCGGCGCGACGCGGGCCGCGGCGCTCAACGTGCGCCGGAAAGCGCTCGAGTTCGCCGCACAGCAGATGATCGAGGCGCCGCTCGCGCTGCTCGACATCGTCGATGGTGCCGTGGTGCGCACCGATCGTCCCGGTGAAGCCGGCATCCCGATCGGGCGCGTCGCGGCGGCGCTGGGACCGAGCCCCGCGACCGTCGCCTTCGGCACGCCGGGCCTGACTGCCGAGGGTTGGTTCGAGACCGCCGGAATGACGCACCCGTACGGCATCCATACCGCGGTGGTGAAGGTCGACCCCGAGACCGGACAGACCAGGGTCGAGCGCTTTCATGTCGCGTACGACATCGGCTGTGCGATCAACCCGATGCTGGTCGAGGGTCAGATCGTCGGCGGTGTTGCGCAGGGGTTGGGCGGCGCGTTGTTCGAGGAGTTCGTCTACGACGCACGCGGCGAACCGCTGTCGGTGACCTTTGCTGACTACCTGATGCCGACGGC
>JACMMK010000528.1 GCA_014379045.1 Burkholderiales bacterium | reverse complement strand
GTTCCTCGGCCGCCGCGTCGAGCGGTCCGGCCAGCGACTCGCGCGACAGCGGCCAGGCGATCGCGGTGCGCACGGGTTTCGCGCTGCGCGAGCGCTCAAGCAGCGCGCGCAGGTGCTCATCGTGATCGGCGTCGCGACGTGCACGTGCGCCGGCTTCCGCGCTGCGACTGACTTCACGGCCGGGGTCACGAAGGTTCGCGGCCACCGTGGCGCGTGTCGGCGACCCCGACTTCGCCTTCGATTGCGGATGCGCCACCCGGCGCTTCGCTGCAAACGGTTCGGGCGATGCCGAGCTGGCGGCAGCACGGCGATTCGAGCGTCTGGCCATGGTCGGTCGCCCGTTCAGCTCAGCTGTTCAGGAGACTCTGGGTGACCAGCCCGAACACCGACATCCACAGCGCCGCGAGCACGCCCGACCAGAGCAGGCTCGCAATCGCAAACCCGGGCACCACCCAGGCCACGAGCAGCAGCATCAACGCATTGATCACGACGAGGAACAGACCGAGCGTCAGAAAGGTGATCGGCAGTGTCAACAACACCAGTACCGGGCGCACGATCGCGTTCACCAGACCGAGCAGCAATGCCGCGATCACCAGCGCCTGCCAGCCCGACGCGCTGACTCCAGGGATGATTTCAGTGGCGATCCAGAGCCCCACCGCGTTGAGCAGCCAGCGCACTAACAGTTTCAGCATGGTTCAGTCCCAGACGCGGCGCCGGCCGCGTCCGATTCGTTCGAAAAGGTGGGAGAGATCGAGGCGGTCGAACGCGAAAAAAGGCGTTGTGTGCGGCGCCGACTGAGTCGATCCGCCTACCCCCAACGCGTCTGGGGCGAGGATACACGAGGACACGCGCGTGCCTGTCGGCCTGTCGCTGCAACAGCGACGCGCGCGCTCAGGCACGGTTTCTGCCGGGGCGCGCGCTATAATCGAGATCAGCAGTTTCCAGTTTCATTTCGGAGTGCGCGATGCCGATTTACGCTTATCGATGCGCCTCCTGCGGCTTCGAACAGGACGTGTTGCAGAAGCTCAGCGAGGATCCCCTGACCGACTGCCCCACGTGCAATGCAGCCACCTTCACCAAACAGGTGACGGCGGCTGGATTTCAATTGAAGGGCTCTGGCTGGTATGTGACCGATTTCCGGGACAGCGGGAAGAAGAAACCGCTGGACAAGAAGGCGGGCGACAGCGCCGGTGCGGGCGAACAGAAATCCGGCGACGCCGCGGGTGCGGGAGACGCCAAGCCTGCGGGTAGCGACACCCCGGTTGCGGCGACGACGGAAAAGTCTGACCACAAAGCCGACAGCAGGAGCGATCAGAAAGGCGCCGGAAAGAACGACGGGCCCGCACTCGCTGCCAAATCAGCGCCCACGCCTGCGCCTTCTTCGCCCAGCCCGGCGTCGTCGACGGGTGGCAAGCCGGCGGCACAGTGATGTGTCGACGTCCCAGCCGCGTCGAGTGAGTCGCCCGTGCGTCTGCGCCGCTACTTCGTCACCGGTCTGTTGATCTGGATTCCGATCGGCATCACGCTCTGGGCAATCGATTTCCTGGTGGGCACGCTCGACCAGTCGGTCGCATTGTTGCCGCGATCGTGGCGCACCGAAGCTTGGGTCGGCATGCATATTCCCGGCATGGGCGTACTGATCACGCTCGGCATCGTCACGCTGACCGGGGTCGTGGGTGCGAACTTGATCGGCCAGCGCCTGCTCGCATATTGGGAGAGCCTGCTTGCACGCATTCCGGTCGTGCGCTCGATCTACTACGGCGTGAAGCAGGTCACCGACTCGCTGCTCGCGAGCAACGGACAATCGTTTCGCAAGGCGGTCATGCTGCAGTTCCCGCGACCCGGGGTGTGGACAATCGGTTTTCTTACCGGCAGGCCGGCGGGCGAAGTCGCCCGTCACCTGCCCGGCGACTCGGTGGGCGTATTCATTCCGCTGACCCCCAACCCGACTTCCGGCTATTTTCTGCTGGTCCCCGCGAACGAAGTGATCGAGCTCGAGATGAGCGTCGAAGAAGCGTTGAAGTACATCATCTCGATGGGGATCGTGCCGCCGCGGGCGATCGTGCGCAGCGACGGCTCAGACGTGACGCCGCTCGTGGTGGCGAGGCCACCGCCGGTCACCGGCGCTTGACCGGCGGCGCCCCGTCCGCTGTTCGAGCACGCCTAGCTGCATCGAACCTTCCGGATGCGCGCGCGCCGCGTGCGTCCCCCGAACCCTGAAGACTGAACGATGCGAACCGATTACTGCGGGCTGATCTCCGAACGGCACCTCGACCAGATTGTCCGACTCGATGGCTGGGTGCAGCGCCGTCGCGACCACGGCGGCGTGATCTTCATCGACCTGCGCGATCGCGAAGGCATCGTGCAGGTGGTGATCGATCCCGACACCCCCGATGCGTTCGCCACCGCCGACAAGGTGCGCAATGAATTCGTGCTGCACATCGAGGGGCGGGTACGCCGTCGTCCCGAAGGCACCGGCAACGCCAACATCGTCAGCGGGCAGATCGAGGTGCTGGCGAAGACGATCGAGATCCTGAATCCGTCGTTGACCCCGCCGTTCCAGCTCGACGAAGACAACCTGTCGGAAACCGTGCGCCTGACCCACCGGGTGATCGACCTGCGCCGGCCGCAGATGCAGAACAACCTGCGCCTGCGCTATCGTTTCACGATGGCGGTGCGCAGATACCTCGATGCGCAGGGCTTCATCGACATCGAGACCCCGATGCTGACCAAGTCGACGCCGGAGGGGGCGCGCGACTATCTGGTGCCGTCGCGGGTCCATCACGGTGAGTTCTTCGCACTTCCCCAGTCGCCGCAGATCTTCAAGCAGTTGTTGATGGTCGCGGGATACGACCGCTACTACCAGATCGTCAAGTGTTTCCGCGACGAGGACCTGCGCGCCGACCGCCAGCCCGAGTTCACCCAGATCGACATCGAGACCTCGTTCCTCGGCGAGCGCGAGATCAACGACTTGATGGAAGGCATGATCCGCGACGTGTTCGACGAAGTGCTGTCGGTACGCCTGCCGGAGTTTCCGCGCATGACCTGGCAGGAGGCGATGACGCGCTTCGGCAGCGACAAGCCCGACCTGCGGGTGACGCTCGAGCTGACCGAACTGACCGATGTGGTACGCGACGTCGCGTTCAAGGTGTTCTCCGGCCCGGCGACGACCCCGGGTGGGCGCGTCGCAGCGCTGCGCGTGCCCGGCGGTGCGACGCTGACGCGCGGCGAGATCGACGCCTGCACCGAATTCGTCAAGGTGTACGGTGCGAAGGGGCTCGCGTACATCAAGGTGAACGATGCCTCGAAACTGAACGAGGAGGGCCTGCAGTCGCCGATCGTGAAGAACCTGCATGCGCAGGCGCTCGCCACGATCATCGAGCGCACCGGCGCGCAGTCGGGCGATCTGATCTTCTTCGGCGCCGACCGCAGCAAGGTGGTCAACGATGCACTGGGCGCGTTGCGTCTGAAGATCGGGCACGAAAAGGGGCATGTCGACGGGCGCGCCTGGGCGCCGCTGTGGGTGGTCGACTTCCCGATGTTCGAGTACGACGAGGCGGCGAAGCGCTGGAGCGCGATGCATCACCCATTCACCGCGCCGAAAGACGGCCACGAGAACCTGCTCGAGGCCGAGCCGGGTCACGCCCTGGCCAAAGCCTACGACATGGTGCTGAACGGTTCCGAGATCGGCGGCGGCTCGGTGCGGATCCATCGGGAAGAGGTGCAGTCGAAGGTGTTCGCGGCGATCGGCCTCACCCACGATGAGGCGCGCACGAAGTTCGGCTTCCTGCTCGATGCGTTGCAGTACGGTGCGCCCCCGCACGGCGGTATCGCGTTCGGCGTCGATCGGATCGTCGCGATGATGGCAGGGGCCGAATCGATTCGCGACGTGATCGCGTTCCCGAAGACGCAGCGCGCGCAATGCCTGCTGACGCAGGCGCCGTCGCCGGTCGACGAGCTGCAGTTGCGTGAGCTTCACATCAGGGTGCGCTGATCATGGCAGGCGCGCGCGGGTGAGCGTGAGCGAGCCGATCATGGTCGACGCGGCAACGCGGCAGGCGTCGATCCTCCGCGACCCCAGCCGTGCCGGGCTCTACGCGTGCGACGAGGATCTCGATCACTGGACCGGGGCCGCGCGTGCGGCCGGGCTGCTGGTCGTGGCCATCGATCTCGAACACGCCGGCAGCAAGCGCGGCATCCTCGATGCGTTCGCCGATGCGCTGGCCTTGCCCGAATACTTCGGCGGTGATTGGGATGCACTCGACGAGTGTCTGCGCGACGACGCCTGGCACGAGCCGCGTGAGGCCGGACGCATCGGCCTGATGTGGCGCATCGACGGCGCGTCGTTTGCGGCGGGGCGGGTGCCCGAGGAATTCGAGACCCTGCGCGAGTTGCTCGATGACGCGGTCGAGTACTGGCGCGAACGCGGCGTCGCCTGCTGGGTGCTGGTCGCCACCGACGAGCCGGCCGAGTTCGGACTGGAGCGGCTGCGCGGGCTCGACCGCGTGCTGGTGTGATGCCGGTCGTGTGCCTGCGCGCAGGCCATGCAGCGGGCTGCGATCGGCCACGCGTCCGGAGCACCTGATGTACAAGATTCCGGTTTCCGTCCTCGTCGTGATCCACACGCAGGCATGGGAAGTGCTGATTCTCGAGCGCAGCGATCGTCCCGGCTTCTGGCAATCGGTCACGGGAAGTATCGATCGGGTCGACGAACCGCTCGCGCAGACCGCGCGGCGCGAAGTCGAAGAGGAAACGGGCATCGACGTACGCAGCGGGCGGCTCGTCGACTGGGAGCATTCGAATCGGTTCGAGATCTACCCGCACTGGCGGGCACGCTATGGTCCAGGCGTGACCGTGAACGTCGAACACGTGTTCGGCCTCGCGTTACCCGCGCGCGTGCCGGTGACGATCTCGCGCGAACACACGCGTTATGCCTGGTTGCCGTGGGACGAAGCGGCAGCCCGGGTCTTTTCACCGACCAACGTCGAGGCGATACGCCGGCTGCGCATGCCGACACCGCCTGGCATCGTCTGAGCGCGGGGCGGATGTGTTAACTTTCGCGCCCCGTTCGCGTTATGCGTTTTTCTTCATCACGCCATCCTCCGGGAGGTTGCAATGACCACGACGTCAGTGTTGTCGTTCGATCGTTTCCAGACCCTGGAGGACGAGGCATGTCAGGCACGCATCGTTGCGGCGAAGGCCAGACTGGGCGCGCAGGCGACCATTCTCGGTCACCATTACCAGCGCGCCGACGTGTACCGGCATGCCGACCTTACCGGCGACTCGCTCGGCCTGTCGCGTCTGGCTGCGCGCACCGAGGCGCAGTACATCGTGTTCTGCGGCGTGCATTTCATGGCCGAGGTGTCGGACATCCTCACGCAGCCGCACCAGATCACGATGCTGCCCGACCTCTCTGCCGGCTGTTCGATGGCCGACATGGCGAGCCTCGCCAAGGTCGAGCGCGCGTGGCGTGAGATCGGCGAAGTGCTCGACCCCGACCAGCATGTGACCCCGATCACTTACATCAATTCGGCCGCCGATCTGAAGGCTTTCTGCGGCGAGCACGGTGGCATCGTCTGTACGTCGAGCAACGCGCGCGGAATTCTGGAGTGGGCGTTCGCGCGGCGCGAGAAGGTGTTGTTCTTCCCCGACCAGCATCTGGGTCGCTGGACCGGATATCTGATGGACATTCCGGTGTCGGAGATGCTCGTGTGGGATCCCGACGAGCCGATGGGTGGGCTGACCGCACAGCAGATCAAGATGGCGAAGGTGTTGCTGTGGAAGGGCCATTGCTCGGTGCATCAGATGTTCCAGCCTCAGCACATCGTGCGCTGGCGCGAACAGAATCCCACCGGCATGGTGATCAGCCATCCCGAATGCCGCTTCGATGTGTGCAAGCTCTCCGACTACGTCGGCTCCACCGACTTCATCATCCGCACGATCGCGCAGAGTGCACCGGGCACCCGCTGGCTCGTCGGCACCGAGTTGAACCTCGTCAACCGTCTCGCCGATCAGTTCAAGGGTCAGGGCAAAGTCGTGCAGTTCATGGCGCCGACCGTATGCATGTGCTCGACGATGGCACGTATCGATCCGCAGCATCTGGCATGGTGCCTCGAGAATCTGGTCGAAGGGCGCGTGGTCAACCAGATCACCGTGCCCGATCGTGAAGCCGATCTCGCGCGGCTCGCGCTCTCCCGCATGCTTGAGGTGGCCTAGGCGCACAGTTGCAGGTCCAGCACTACATCGTCGTTGAAGGCCGCGCGCGTGCGCGCAAGGGCGTGGGTTGCCTGGCTGCTGCTGGCGCTCTGCGCAGTTGGCGTGCAGGCCGCGGCACCGACCGCAGCGCTGGTTGCGCGGGTCGAGAATGAAGGGACGGGGTATCGGGTCGTGGCCGAGGGCGTGGTGCCGGTCGACCGTTCGATCGCCTGGGCAGTACTCACCGACTACGATCGATTCCATGAGTTTCTTCCAGGTATCACGTCTTCGCGCGTCGTGCGCACCCAGGGCCGCACCCGCTGGGTCAGCCAGCAGGGCGAGGTGCGCGCGTTTTTCTTTTCACTGCCGCTCGACGTCGTGATGCAGGTCGACGAAGAACCGCAGTCGATATTGCGCATCGAACTGGTGTCGGGGAACGTCGAGGCGATGAACGGCGAGTGGCGCGTGTCGCCAGCAGGACCGGGCGCCTCGCCTGGCGCGGGGGCGGACTCGGCACAGGTCAGGCTCTCGCACAACGGCTTCTATGCCCCGCGAGTCGGCCGGGTACCGAGGGTGGTGATGCGCGCGATGCTGGCTCGGCAGGTGCAGGGCGTGCTCGATGGCTACGTCGCCGAGATGGTGCGTCGTTCGCGGCCCGGTGCAGGCGCGGCCGCGCCTGCCGCCGCGCGGAAGTGAACCGATGACGTCGAGCCGTCCCGGCGAGATCGCTGCTGTCGAACTGCTCGCCCAGCGCGTCGAGGGCGTCGACCCCGCGGGCGATGCGGGTGCACACGCGCCGGTGCCGCCTCCGGTGTCGGTGTTGCGCGTCGCAACCTACAACATCCACAAAGGTTTCACTGCATTCACGCAGCAACTGATGCTGCGCGATCTGCGCGTGCAGTTGCATACGCTGGCCGCGGACGTGATGTTCCTGCAGGAGGTGCACGGGCGCCAGGATCGACATGCGATCCGCTACGAGCACTGGCCGGCCAAACCGCAGTACGAATTCCTGGCCGACGCCGTCTGGACCGATTTCGCGTACGGCAAGAACGCCGTCTACAACCACGGGCACCACGGCAATGCGATCCTGTCGCGTTATCCGATCGTCAAGTGGGACAACGTCGACGTGTCGGCGTACTTCTTCGAAAGCCGCGGCCTGCTCCATTGCGAGATCGACGTTCCCGGCTGGCAGCAGCGGCTGCATTGCGTGAACGTCCATCTGGGACTGCTGGCGCGCGGCCGCCGCTGGCAGCTGAAGGCGCTCTGCAACCATATCCGTGAACTCGTCCCCGAAGGCGCGCCGCTCGTGATCGCCGGCGACTTCAACGATTGGAGGAAGGAGGCGAGCGAGGATCTGGTCGGCGCACTGGGCGTGTCCGAAGTGTTCGAAGTGACGCGCGGCCATCCCGCGCGCAGCTTCCCGACGCGGATGCCGCTGTTCCGTCTCGACCGCATCTATGTGCGCGGGTTCGAGGTCCGGCATGCGCACGTGCACCACGGACGCGACTGGGCGCGGCTCTCGGATCACGCGCCGCTGTCCGCAACGCTCACGCGCAGTTGAACGAGCGGCATCGCCCGGCGGAACCGGCCGGGGTCGTGCGCCACATGACCCGCTTCGTCGAAGGGCATTCGTTGCAGCTGCTGGAGGGCGGCGACGCGTACTTCGCCGCAATCGAAGGGGCGTTCGAACGCGCCACGCTCGAAATTCATGTCCAGTCCTACATCTTCGCCGACGATGTTGCCGGACGTCGGGTCGCCGCGGCGTTGATGCGCGCCGCGGCCCGCGGCGTGGCGGTGTATGTGCTGATCGACGGCTTCGGCGGGCGCACGATGCCGCACGCCCTGCGCGAGACATTGCGGCGCGCCGGCGTCGACCTGCAGTTCTTTCGACCGCAGGTGTCGGTATGCGAATTCCAGCGCAGCCGCCTGCGCCGCCTGCATCACAAGATCGTCGTCGTCGACGGCGTGCTGGGGTTCGTCGGCGGCATCAACCTGATCGACGACATGCATACGCCCGGCCACACGCCACCGCGCTGGGACTACGCGGTGCAGGTGCGCGGGCCTGCGCTCGCCGACCTCCTCGCGCTCGCGCGCCAGACCTGGGAACGGGTCACGCGCACGTATCGGC
>JACMMK010000527.1 GCA_014379045.1 Burkholderiales bacterium | reverse complement strand
GACGCATGGCTTCGACACCACCATGTATGACCTGCGCCAGGATTCATTGGACGCCTGTCGCGCCTCCCATGAAGCGCTAGCGGATATGTTCATCGCGCAACGTGGCAAGAGCAAAGCCGAGATGGATGCGGCGCTCGCGCGCATCTCTTATTCGACCGATTTAGAAGCGGCGAGTCGGGACGCCGACTTGGTGAGCGAGTCGGTACCCGAGGTTCCAACGATCAAAGCGGACGTCTACGGCCTGCTCAACAAGTATTGTCCGGTTCATACGGTTTTCACGACCAATACATCCACGTTGCTGCCGAGTCAGTTCGCGGAAGCGACCGGACGACCAGCACAGTTCTTGGCGCTGCACTTCGCCAATGAGATATGGGAACGCAACGCCGCAGAGGTGATGGGACATCCAGGCACGGATCCAAAAATTTATGATCTCGTTGTTGAGTTCGCCAAAGCCATCGGGATGGTCCCTATCCTTCTGTCAAAGGAACAGAACGGCTATGTGATGAACTCGTTGTCAATTCCCTGGATGATGGCCGGCCTGTCGCTGCTCGCCAATGACGTATCGAAGTCGGAGGACATCGACAAGACCTGGATGATCTGCCTGAAATCGCTCGGTCCATGCGCACTGATGGACATCGTCGGGCTGGAGACCATGTACCACGTCGCGCACTACTGGGGAGAAGAGAGAGACGATGCGCAACTCAAGAAGAACGCGGAGTACCTCAAGACGCACTTTGTCGACAAGAACAAGTTAGGCATGAAGACAGGGGAAGGCTTCTACAAGTATCCGAATCCGGCCTATGGAGCGGCGGAGTTCCTGCGTTGAGCAGTGTCGCGCGTTGCCAAGCGAGCTGCGACGAATAAGCAAGGACCTGAATTCTTACCGGGGGAGCTGCGATGAATCTTGATGCCGTCCCGCTATGGGTCGTTTTCCTGGGCACGGTTGTCCTGGTCATACTGTCCATCGAGTTGGGATACCGGCTCGGAGGCAGCGCCCATCGGCGCTCGGAAGATGAAAAAGAGGCGCCGGTTTCAGGGGTCTCTGGCGCCGTGCTGGGCCTGACTGCGTTCATCCTGGCCTTCACGTTCGCGATCGTCAGCGACCGCTATGACACCCGGAAAGCACTCGTGCGCGAGGATGCGAACGCGATCCGGGTCGCCTACTCCCGCGCCGACTTCCTGCCGGAGCCTGACCGAGCCGAGAGCAAGCGTCTTCTCGTCAAATACATCGACACGCGTCTCGAGTTCACCCGGACCAATAGCGGCGAACAAGCGCGCGTCGAATCCATGATCGCCGAGACGGAAAGGATCCAGCGCCGTCTGTGGACCATTGCCGTCAAGAACGCCGAGCTGGACATGAATTCGGACGTCGCCGCGCTCTACATCGAGGCGCTCAACGACATGGTCGGTGTGCATGCGAACAGGCTTGCGATAGGCGTGCAGGCGCGAATTCCGTTCGGGATGTGGGTTGTGCTTTACAGCCTGATAGTTCTCGGGATGTTCAGCGTCGGCTACCACGCCGGGATCGCCGGATCGAAGCGATCCAACGCGATGGTGGTCTTGGCGGTTTCCTTCGCCTTGGTGATTTTCATGATCGCCGCACTCGATCGCCCGGGAGGGGCCGTCAGGGTTTCGCAGCAGCCGCTTGCAGATCTTCGGAAGTTTATGGTTCCCGATGAGTGAGCCAGCCGGGCGTGTGCACTGACATTCGTATCGGTTCTGGTTGAATGAATTGTTAGGCGCGATTCGACGGTTAATGTGCCGCTCACCCCGGCCTGTTCTTGATCGCTGCAATACATGAGCCGGCCGCACCCGAGTTCGACGGCGCGTATCGGGTAGCACTGCCCTCGCACCATCGTCAGGTGTGAAGGCCAACGAAAAGCAGTCGCTGCGCGCCACGGCCGGCCCTACAGTGCCGACCCTGCGGACGCGCCACGCGCATCCAACGACATTCCCGTGCATTGACCGCCGCCGACCTTCCGGGTCGCGAGGCGTGCTGCCGCGCGCCTGTCGCTGGCCGGCCAACGTCGCGTCGCACCACTCCTATTGCCAAAGGACCCGATCGCAATGCAAACCCGTACACCGCTCCGCTCGGTAACGCAGCAACGCTGGACTCCGCTCGCGCTCGGACTTGCGCTGGCCTGCCTCACGACGACGACGACGCATGCGCAGGAGCCTGCAGCTACCGAAATCGACGCCGTCGAACTCGCTGCCGTCGAACTCGATGCGGTCGAAGTCCTCGGCAGCCGTATCCGCAAAGCCGAGCTGGTCGACCAGTCGCCGATCCTCAGCATCCGCCGCGACGACATCGAGCGCACCGGCCTGACGTCGATCGGCGAAGTGCTGCAGCGCCTGACCAGCGGCGGCAAGGCGCTCAATGCGCAGTTCAACACCAGCGGCAATGCCGGCGCGCCGCCGGATGGCGGCGGGATCGGCGCAGGCTCGAGCCAGGTCGACCTGCGCCATCTCGAATCCAAGCGCGTGCTGGTGCTGGTCGACGGCAAGCGCTGGGTGAACGAATCCTCGGGATCTGGCGTCGGTGGTGCGGTCGATCTCAACACCATTCCGCTGGCGATCGTCGAGCGCATCGACGTGCTCGGCGATGGCGCATCGGCGATCTACGGCTCCGATGCGATCGCCGGCGTCGTCAACGTCATCACCCGTCGCGACGTACACGGCGCGCAGATCTTCGCCTCATATGGCGAGTTCCAACAAGGCGACGGCGAGAATCCGCGCGTGGAAATGACGCTCGGCGGCGGTGGCGACCGCTTCAGCGGCGTGTTGTCCGCGAGCTATCAGGAGCAACAACGCGTCGCTTCCGGCGATCGCGATATCTCGGCGGAATTCGCCGCCGGCCCCACCCGCGGCAGTCCGGTGACGCCGCAGGGCCGCTTCCTGTTCATTCCGACGTTCGCAACGCCTCCCGGCCTGTGTCCGCCGGCGATCGACGTCAACGGCGACGGCAATCCGGATGTTCCGCTGTGCGACATCAGCACGCCGGTCGGCACGCCCGTGGCCGAAAACGGCAGCCCCGCGTTCCCCGCCGGCTTCGTGCGCTACAGCAACGACCAGGCATTCAACGCCGCACCGTTCAATCTCGTGCTGACGCCCAGCAAGCGCAAGAGCCTGTTCGGATCCGCACGCTACGAGCTGACGCCGGACACCAGCTGGTACATGAAGGCGCTGTACAACACGCGCGAGTCGGTCAACCAGGCGGCGCCCAATACCATCGTGATCGGCCCGGAAGCGCCGGGCAACGGACTCGCCGATCGCATCGGCGTGTCGCGATCGAATCCATTCAATCCGTTCGGCGTCGACCTGGTGCCGGTCGGCACCGCGCCGGGTGCGAACATGGTCGCGATCGCGCGCCGTCCGATCGAGGCCGGACCGCGCATTTTCGAGCAAACGGTCGACACCTACTATTTCGGCACCGGACTCGAAGGCACATTCGATCTGGGCGAACGGAACTTCTTCTGGGACGCGAACTACAGCAATTCTGAGAACCGCGCGCAGCAGTCGTTCCGCAATACCTTCAACCTGCGCCGCATCCAGCTGGCCCTGGGCGACCCGTCGGTCTGTGCGGCCACGCCCGGCTGCACGCCATTGAACCTGTTCGGTGGCCAGGGCGCCGATGGCGCAGGCACCCTGACGCCGCAGATGCTGGATTGGATCCGCGCGGACGTGCACGACGCCAGCCGGCAGGAACTCGAGGTATTCAGCGCGAACCTGAGCGGCGACCTGCTCGATCTGCCCGCAGGCCCGCTATCGTTCGCGACCGGCGTCGAATCGCGCAGCTACGAAGGGTCGTTCACGCCCGACCAGGCGCGTGCCGCGGGCGAGATCCCGGACCTTGCGGCCACCATTCCGACACGCGGCGAGTACGACGTGCACGAGGCCTATGCGGAATTCGACGTGCCGCTGCTGCGCGATGTCGCTTTCGCCAAATCGCTGGACTTGAGCGTCGCCGCGCGCTACTCGGACTACAGCACTTTCGGCGACGTCACCACCGGCAAGTTCGGCTTGCGCTGGCGCCCGCGCGAGGACCTGTTGCTGCGTGGGACCTGGTCGGAAGGCTTCCGTGCGCCGTTCATCGGTGAATTGTTCGGACTGTCGCAGTTCGGCGCGAGCATCAAGGATCCGTGCTCCGGCTTCGCGACGTCCGGCAACGCGCAACTGATCGCGAACTGCCAGGCCTTGGGCGTGCCCGCCTCCTACACGCAGTTAGGCTTCCAGGTGTTCACGACCACGGGCGGCAATGCCGAACTGCAACCGGAATCCTCCGACAGCCTGACGCTAGGTCTGGTCTACAGCCCCGACTGGGCGCAAGACAGCGCGTTTGCCGATATGTTCGACGTCGAACTCACCTATTACCGGCACGAGATCGACGATGCGATCCAGGCGCCGAACGCGCAGGACGTGCTCGATCGCTGCGTGGAATCGGGCGATGCCGATTCGGCTGCCTGCGCCGGCATCGTGCGCTCGGCGAGCGGTTCGATCGCCGCCTTCGACAACCGGCTGGCGAACATCGGCCGGATCGAGACCGACGGCGTCGACATCGTCGTCGACTGGTCGCTGACGACCGGCATCGGCCGCTTCGCCGCTGCATGGCAGACGACTTACGTCGACGACTACATCGCCACCGATGCGTTCGGCAACACCTTCAGCCGGACCGTGGGCGTCGAAGTCAACGACAGTTCAATCCCGGAATGGCAGTCCAACCTGCGCCTGGACTGGAGCCTCGGCGACTGGAGCCTCGGCTGGACCGTGCGCTACATCGACTCGCTGACGGAACGCTGCTCGGACGCGTTCGACAACGATCCGCAACAATCGTTGACCGCGTTGGGCCTGTGTTCGGATCCCAATCCGTCCGATCCCTCCTTGTCGCGCGACAAACTCGGGGCAACGACCTACCACGACCTGTATGCCGGCTGGAACGATCCCTTCGGTCGCGACGGTCTGAAACTGTCGCTCGGATTGAACAATGCCTTCGACAAGGATCCACGCGTCTGCCACAGCTGCGCATTGAACGGCTACGATCCCGGCACCTATGACGTGCCCGGTCGCTTCTGGTACGTGCAAGCGGCGTACCGGTTCCAATGAACAGGTCCCGCAACATCGTCGACAGGCGCCGCACGCATCCGATGCACGCGTTGGGCCGCACCGTCATGGTCGTGCTGCTGCTCAACCTGGCGGTGCTCGTCGCGATCGTCGCATTCAACACGCTGCGCAAGCCGTCACAACAGATTCGCGCGGCAGCGTCGCCGCCCG
>JACMMK010000526.1 GCA_014379045.1 Burkholderiales bacterium | reverse complement strand
AGCGGTACTGGTTACGGCACAGAAGGGCGGACAGCCCATGTTCGCGCGCAATGTCGACCAGGTGCGTTCGATCGCCTCGATCACCAAGCTGATGACCGCAATGGTCGTGCTCGACTACAACCAGCCGATGGACGAACTGATCACGATCACCGAAGACGACATCGATGCGACGCGCCGCCTCGGCTCCCGACTCTCGGCGGGCACGACGCTGACCCGTGCCGAGATGCTGCGCCTGTCGCTGATGTCTTCGGAGAATCGTGCGACGGCGGCGCTCGCGCGCACCTCACCCGGCGGCTACCAGGAATTCATCGCGCAGATGAACCTCAAGGGGCGTGCGCTCGGCATGCACAGTTCCCGCTTCGAAGACTCGACCGGACTGCATAACGGCAACGTCTCCACCGCGCAGGACCTCGTGCTGATGGTGAACGCGGGTCTCGACTACCCGACGATCCGCGAATTCACGACGACCTCGGGCGTGCGCCTGGACACGCCGGGCAACCGTGCGGCACAGCTCCAGTACAACAATTCCAATCTTCTGGTCACGCGACCGGATTGGGAAATCGGTCTGTCGAAGACCGGCTTCATCCGCGAGGCCGGGCGGTGCCTGGTCATGCAGGCGCGCATCAATGGCGAGGCGATGATCATCGTGCTGCTCGATTCGGACGGCCGTTATTCGCGGATCGGCGATGCCGTGCGCATCCGGCGCTGGATCGAAAGCGGCTACGCGCTGCGCTTGATCTAGCCTCCGACGGTCCGCGGCCCGCGCGCGAGCGCACCGGGCGCGCCCGCCGGCAGGACGCCGCCTTGCATTTCCCCGCGATCGCGGGCGAGCGGTTACCATTCGCGCCCTGATGCGCGCTCACCCTTCGATCCCGGCACCCGATCTCGTCCTGGTCGCCTCCGATACCTTCGGCACTTCGCTGCTCGACGATGTTCACCGCGGACTCGCGGGGCAGCGCAAGACGCTGCCTGCCAAGTGGTTCTACGACGCGAGCGGCAGCGAGTTGTTCGAGGCGATCTGCGAATTGCCCGAGTACTACGTGACCCGCACCGAGATGGCGATTCTGTCGCGTCATCTGGACGAGATCGCCGCGACGATGCCGCCTGGCGGCACGATGATCGAACCCGGCAGCGGCGCCGGCGTGAAGACCCGACTGCTGTTGCAGGCGAGTGTGCCGGCGACCTATGTGGCGATCGACATCTCGCGCTCGATGCTGGAACTGGGCGCCGCGCAGACCGCGCGCCAGTTTCCGTCGATACGCGTGGTGGCGATCCATGCCGATTACACGCGACTCGATCGTCTGCCAGAGGCGGTCGACCTCGGCGATGCAGCCCGCACGCTGTACTTTCCCGGTTCCACGATCGGCAATTTCACGCCCGAAGAGACGCGTGCGTTCCTCGGGCGGGTCGCACGCTGGCTCGGTCCGACCGGTAGCGTCCTGATCGGTGTGGACACGAAGAAGGATCGCGCCGTGCTCGAGGCGGCGTACGACGACAGTGAAGGCGTGACGGCGCGCTTCAACCTGAATCTGCTGGCCCGTCTCAACGCAGAACTCGACGCCGACTTCGACCTCGCCCGCTTCAGGCATCGCGCCCGGTACGACGAGGCGCTCGGCCGGGTCGAGATGCACCTGGAAAGCCGGGTCGACCAGGAAGTCACGGTCGGACAACGTCGATTCACGTTTCGCGCGGGCGAGACGATCCATACCGAAAGCTCGTACAAATACGCCCCCGCGGAATTTCGCGCGCTGTGCGCGGGCGCCGGCTACGAGTGCAGCAATACCTGGACCGATGCGGCCGGGGCATTCGCGATCTATCGTCTCGTGCGCAGTGCGTCCGCGACTACCATCACCCCTCACCGGACGGGCGACGGGACGTGAGCTTCCCGCCGTTTCGTCTCGCGCGCATCGAGACTTATGTATGGCGCGTGCCGCTCGAGGAACCGGTGCGAAACTCGTTCGGTTACATGCGCAGCCGCGCGGCGCTCGCGGTACGGATCGAGGACACGCGCGGGGCACATGGCTGGGGCGAAGTGTTCTCGAACTGGCCACCCGACGGCGCCGAACATCGCGCACGCCTCATCGAAGAAGTGTTGGGGCCGCTCGCGCTCGAACGCGACTACGTGTCACCCTCCGACCTGTTCGACGACCTGACCGCGCGCACACGCGTGCTCGTGCTGCAGACCGATGAACCGGGCCCGTTCGCGCAGTCGATCGCCGGACTCGATATTGCCGCGTGGGACATGGTGTCGCGCCGCGCCGGCACGCCGCTCGCCAACTTCCTGAATCCTGCGGCACTGCCCCGCGTACCGGTCTATGCCAGCGGTATCAACCCGACTCGTCCGGTCGAGGTCGCGCTCGCGCACCGTGACCGCGGCTACAGTGCGTTCAAGCTGAAGGTGGGCTTCGGCATCGAGCGCGACCTCGGCAATCTGACCGACCTGCGCGCAGAACTCGGGGACGCGGCGACCCTGATGATCGACGCCAACCAGGCGTGGGATCTCGACACCGGAATCCCCATGGCGCAGCGCCTGGCCGAGGCGAGGCCGATCTGGCTCGAAGAACCGCTGCGCGCGGACACCTGGCCGCAGACCTGGCGCACCTTCGCCGAGCGTTCGCCGATTCCGCTCGCGGTCGGGGAGAATCTCCGGGGCAGGGCCGAGTTCACTGCCGCGCTTGCCACCGGTGCCTTCCGCTATCTGCAACCCGACCTGATCAAGTGGGGCGGCATCAGCGGGTGCTTCGACGTCGGCGCCGGCATCGTCACCGCAGGGCTCGCCTATTGCCCGCATTACCTGGGCGGCGGCATCGGCCTTACCGCCTCGGCGCATCTGCTGGCGGCGGTCGGCGGCACCGGCATGCTCGAAGTCGACGCGAATCCGAATCCGCTGCGCGAGGCGCTCGCGCAGCCGTTCGCGCCGATCGCAGACGGCCACTGGACGATCTCGGGCGCGCCCGGCCTCGGTATCGAGCCCGATCT
>JACMMK010000525.1 GCA_014379045.1 Burkholderiales bacterium | reverse complement strand
TCCCTGCGCCCCGCCGCCGCGCTCGCGCCGCGCGATAGTTATCATTGCGCCGTGCGATACTGATACGCATCGCTCTGCCCGGAGGCTGTGTGAAGATCCTGATCGTCGAAGACGATGCAACGCTGGCTGACGGCTTGACGCGAATGCTGGGCGCGTCCGAGCTACGCGTGGAGCACGTGGAAACGGGCGAGGCGGCCGAAGCGGCGTTCCTGCGCGAGCGTTTCGATCTGATCGTGCTCGATATCGGCTTGCCCGGCATCGACGGCTTCGAGGTACTGCGCCGATTGCGCAAGCGCCCCGAGTACGTGCCAGTGCTGGTGCTGTCCGCGCGCGACGCGATCGAAGACCGGGTGCACGGGCTCGATCTCGGCGCAGACGACTACCTGCCCAAGCCGTTCGCACTGCCGGAGCTCGAAGCGCGCGTACGCGCGTTGTTGCGCCGTGGCCAGGCGAACAAGAATCCGCAGCTGCGCAACGGCCCGTTGGTGCTCGATACCATTGCGCGCCGTGCGACGCTGCACGGGCAGTCGATCGATCTCACCAGTCGTGAATGGAGCGTGCTCGAGAACCTGATGCTGCGCGCCGGGCAGGTGGTATCCAAAGAGAACCTGATGCAGGCATTGTCGAACTGGGACAAGGAGCTTTCGATGAATGCGATCGAGGTCTACATGTCCAGGCTGCGCGCGAAGGTCGAGGCGGGCGGCGTGCGCATCCGCACCGTGCGCGGCTTCGGCTATCTGCTCGAAGAGCAGGATGATCCGGGCTGAACCGGGCGCGCCGACGGTCGCAGCGAAGGCGCACATCCCGGCGGCATCGCGCGGCGTGGTGGCGCCCGGCCACCGCAGCCTGAGGCAACAGCTGCTCACCTGGCTGGTTGCCCCCCTGGCGGCCCTGCTGGTATGCGCAACATTGCTGTCCTACTGGATCGCGTTGCGCTCGGCGACCGTCACCTACGACCGCTCGCTGCTCGACCCCGCGCTCGCGCTCGCCGAACATGTCGACACGCTCGGCGGCAAGATCGTGCTCGATCTGCCCAAGGCAGCGCAGGACGTGTTGCGCGTCGACAGCTACGACCGCATGTATTTTTCGATCGCGCGCACGACGGGCGAGCGCATTGCCGGGCAGTCGGAAATGCCGCCACCGCCGGTCTCGGTACCCGAAGGCCATCGCATGTTCTTCGACGGCATCGTCTCCGGCGAGAAGGTGCGCATCGCCGCACTGTTCCTGCCGCACGCCGACGGTACGATCGTGATTCAGGTCGCCGAGACCACGGTCAAACGCAATCGGCTGACGCGCGAGATCCTGCTCGCCGAGACCATCCCCGATCTTCTGATCGCAGTGGTGGCGATGATCCTCGTATGGTTCGGCATCGTTCGCAGCCTTGCGCCGCTCGAACGACTGCGGATCGAAATCGCCGAGCGCTCGGCGCGCGATCTTCGCCCGCTGGACGACAGTTACGCGCCGACCGAAGTACGACCGCTGGTGCATACGCTGAACGAACTGCTGCGCGACCTGCGCGCCGCGCTCGATTCGCAGCAACGCTTCATCGCGAACGCGGCGCATCAGTTGCGCACCCCGCTCGCCGGTCTGCAGACCCAGGTCGAACTTGCGCTGCGCGAGCCGGCCCCGCCCGCCCTCCTCCACAGCCTGAAGCAGTTGCGCGGCTCGACCGTGCGCGCCGCGCATCTCGCCAACCAGTTGCTCGCGCTGGCACGCGCCGAACCGGGTGGGCGCCGACCCGATACCCTGCGCCGTATCGACGTAAGGGCAATCGTTCAGGAGGCCGCGTCGCTCTGGGTGCCGCGGGCAATACTGAAAGACCTGGACCTCGGTTTCGAACTCGAGGCCGCGCCGACCGTCGCCGATGCCCGACTGCTGCGCGACCTGATCGACAATCTGATCGAGAACGCGATCCGCTACAGCGCAGATGGCGGCCGCATCACGGTGCGCACGGCCACCTGCGGCGAGCATGCGATGCTGAGCGTCGAGGACGACGGCCCGGGCATTCCACCGGGCCAGCGCGCACAGGTATTCCAGCGGTTCTACCGGCTACCCGGCGCGACGGGCGACGGTAGCGGACTTGGTCTTGCGATCGTGCACGAGATCGTCAATGCCCATGGCGCGACGGTCGAGATCGAAGACGGTGCCGGCGGACGCGGCACGCTGATCCGCGTGCGCTTCGTCCGCGCTGTGCCGGTGCCGAGCGCGCGGGTCAACGCCGCGCTCAGCGCGGTGCCGGGTCAGTAGACGCCAGCTCGGCGGTCAGTTCGGGCACTGCCTGGAACAAGTCGGCGACCAGGCCGTAATCGGCGACCTGGAAGATCGGCGCCTCCGCGTCCTTATTGATCGCGACGATCACCTTGCTGTCCTTCATGCCTGCCAGATGCTGGATCGCGCCGGAAATGCCGACGGCGACGTAGAGATCAGGCGCGACGACCTTGCCGGTCTGCCCGACCTGGTAGTCGTTCGGAACGAAGCCGGCGTCGACCGCCGCGCGCGAGGCGCCGACGGCCGCGCCCAGTCGATCGGCAAGCGCTTCGAGCAGCTTGAAGTTCTCGCCGTTGCCCATGCCGCGTCCGCCGGAGACGATCACCTTCGCCGCGCTGAGTTCGGGGCGTGCGGTCTTGGTCAGATTGCGTCCGGTGACCTCCGACTGGGCGCCATCGGCGACCGCCGCCAGCGTTTCGATCGCTGCCAGGTGCGCGCCCTCGGCCGACGTGGCCGCAGGCTCGAACGCGGTCGAGCGGACGGTGATCACCTTGATCGCGTCGCGGCTCTGCACCGTGGCGAGCGCGTTGCCGGCGTAGATCGGCCGCACGAACGTGTCTGCCGACACCACGGCCGAGATCTCGGAGACCTGCGCGACGTCGAGCAATGCCGCCACCCGCGGCATGAAGTTCTTGCCGAAATTGGTAGCCGGCGCCAACACGTGGGTGTAATCGCGGGCAATCGAGAACACGAGGGCGGCGAGACTCTCGGCGGTGGCCCGTGCGTAATGCGGCGCCTGCGCGGCCAGTACCTTCGTCACGCCGTTCACCCTGGCGACCGCGCTCGCCACCGCTTCGGTGCGATCCGATGCCACGAGTACCGTGACCGCGCCACCGACGCGGCTCGCTGCGGTGATGGCGTTCAGCGTGCTCGGCTTGAGCACGCCTTCGTCGTGTTCTGCAATGACCAGTATCGACATGCTCGATTCCTCAGATGATCTTCGCTTCGTTCCTGAGCTTCGCCACCAACTCCTTCACGTCGGCGACCTTCGCTCCGGCTTGCCGCTTCGACGGCTCTTCGACTTTCAGCGTCGTGAGCCGCGGTGCGGGATCGACGCCCAGCGCATCGGGCTTGATCACTTCGAGCGGCTTCTTCTTCGCCTTCATGATGTTCGGCAGCGTCACGTAGCGCGGTTCGTTCAGGCGCAGGTCGGTGGTCATCACCGCTGGCAGGCCGAGCGAAAGGGTCTCCAGGCCGCCGTCGATCTCGCGCACGATTTCTGCGCGCTCGCCGGTGATGGTGAGCTTCGAGGCAAACG
>JACMMK010000524.1 GCA_014379045.1 Burkholderiales bacterium | reverse complement strand
GCGCCCGAGGGCCCGCCGCCGACCACCACGACGTCGTACTGCACGAGCGCCGACGGGGTGTGGGTGGCGGCGGCCTGGTGTGTATTCGCGTTCATCTCGAGCTCTCCCGGAGTGTGCGTGTTCAATGATGGGCAGCGGGTCGCCGCGTTCAGCGACCTTCCAGCTCCGCTGCGTAGCGTTTCGGTGAAACCGGATTGGGCAACGCCGTCATCGCGTGCGGCGGGCGACGCGGGTGCGGCACCCCGATGCGCCCCGCCAATACCGCGGCAACGATGAACAGCGCGGCCTCGAGCCCGAACACCGTGGTGTAGCCCGACACCGCCGACCCCGATACCTGGCGCGCGATGTCGCTCAGCACGGCGCCGACGAAGCCGCCGGCACCGAAGGCAATGGCCTGCGCCGCGCCCCACAGACCCATGCGGATACCTTCGCGCGCCGGCGGACCATCGCCGGCGAGCGCCATCATCGAGCCGATGGCCGCCACGGCGAAGGCGCCGTTGCCCACGCCCAGGCAGAACACGGTCGTGCGCAGCGGCCAGCCGGCACCGACATGTCCACCGATCACCAGCGCTGACAACGCGGCAGCCGATGCGAGGCAGCCGCCGATCGTCCACGCCTCGAGGGAACCGAAGCGCCGACCCAGGGTGCCGCGACCCGTAGCGAGCGCCACCAGCACCATGCCGAGCAGCACGCCGCCGTTCTGCACGCTCGCGAGCTTCGTCGACTCGCCCGGGGTGTAGCCGAATACGGTACCGGCGAACGGCTCGAGGATCAGATCCTGCGCGCTGTAGGCCAGCATCGACATGAATACGAAGACTGTGAAACGGCGCGCTTTCGTGTCGGTCCACACCTCGGCGAGCGCGGCGCGGAACGCGCGCGGTTGCATACGCGCTCGGGCGTCCGATCCCGGCGTTGCCGCGTACAAGTGCCTGTCGGCCTCGATGCCCCGCACGGCCAGCACCGTGGTGACGAAAGCGAGCGCAGCGACGATCGCGGTGAGGGCGACCAGACGTTCAGGGCTGAACGGATCGAGGAAATGGCCCACCGTGCCGGCGGTGACGATGAAACCGACGATCATCATGATCCACACGATGGTCGCGGCCGCGCCTCGACGCTCCGGCACCACCTGCTTCGCGAGCAGGGTCAGCAGCGCGGTACCCGAGGCGCCGACACCTACGCCGATCAGGATGAACGACAGCACTGCCAGCGCGACACCGGAGGCCACGTCGGTGGTCATCCACGCCGTGGCGACCGACGCACCGACGCCGCCCAGGGCCAGCACGGCCATGCCGCCGATGATCCACGGCGTACGCCGACCGCCGACATCCGACCCATGGCCGAGCCGCGGCCGCAGCAGCTGCACCGCGTAATGCAAGGCGACCAGCGCGCCGGGCAACATCGCCGGCAGCGCGAGTTCCACCACCATCACGCGATTCATCGTCGAGGTGGTGAGCACGACGATCGCGCCGAGCGAGGTCTGCACCAGACCGAGACGCGCGATGCCGAGCCAGCCGAGTCCGGCCGTGCCGACGCGCGCGCCGGGCGCGGACGGGGCGCGTTCCGGATTCACCGGCCCGTGAAGTTCGCCCGCGTCGGTTTCAGGCATGTCTTTCACCGGCTCCGCGCGCCCGTGTTCACAGAGAATCCGGCAGCGCCTGACGCAACGCGAACGCGCTCACCAGCATGCCGATCACGTACAGACTGATTCCGGTCGCGTTGTACCAGGGTGCGCGCGCGCGCGGATCCTGCAGCAGCCGCGCCATCAACGCGAGTTGCACGACCAGCAGCCCGGCGATCGCGAACGCATGGTTCGTATGGCCCCAGCGCGCGAGCAGCACGACCACGACCACCTGGGGCAGTGCCATCACGACGCAGGCGACGCGTGCCGCCGTCTCGGGCCCGAGCCGCGCGGGCAACGAGCCTATGCCCATCTGGCGATCGCCTTCGACCGACTTGAAATCGTTCAGCGTCATGATGCCGTGCGCGCCGAAGCTGTACAGCGCGGCGAGCGCGAACACCCGGCCGTCGGGAACCGCACCCGCAGCCATCACCGCGGCGCCGGTGATCCAGGGCAGTCCTTCGTAGCAGAGCGCGACCGCACTGTTGCCCCACCAGCCGTTCTGCTTCAGCCGAAATGGCGGTGCGCTGTACGCCCAGGCGAGCACGATGCCGACGCAGGCGGCCGCAAACACCAGCGGCCCGAGCAGCGCCGCCACGAGCAGCGAGAGCATGGTCCAGATGCACGCGATGTACAGGCCCCATCGACCGGGGATGCGCCCCGACGGGATCGGCCGGCCGGGCTCGTTGATCGCATCGACGTGACGGTCGAACCAGTCGTTGACCGCCTGGCTGGTCGCACACACCAGCGGTCCGGCGAGCAGGATGCCCGCGATGATGGTCAACCACCGTCCCGACGCGGATTCTCCCGAGGACACCGCCCCGCACCCGAATGCCCACATCGGGGGGAACCAAGTGATCGGTTTCAACAACTCCAGCACCGCGCGCGGCGCAGGAAAGTTCACCGGCGCGACGGCATTGCCGTTGGCGGAAACACTCAAGCTGGAACTACGTACTGCACTGTCCGATTCCACCACGGGAAAGGTCGCTTTCGTCGAGTTCGAGGCTGCGCTTCACGCTTCGGGCGCAAGATCACCGAGGCCGTACCGCCGCAGCTTCACGTACAGGCTCTGCCGGCTCAATCCGAGCATCTCGGCCGCCGAGGCCCGGTTGTCGCCGGTCAACTCGAGTGCGGCTTCGATACAGAGGCGTTCGATCACGTCGGTCGTCTCGCGCACCAGTTCCTTCAGCGAGACGCGGCCGACGAGTTCGGTCAACTGCTCCACCGAACGCGGCAGCACATGGGTGCTGCGCACCTCCGCCGCCGGGCGCCGCGTGGTGTTGCGCAACGTGAACCCGAGGCAGGGCGGATCGGTCTGCGGCGCCGACACTGCGGAGATCTCGACTTCCGTGGTCGTGCCGTATTCCCCGCGCAGGGTCGTCGCGAACAACCGGACCGAGCCGTGCTGGCGCAGATTCGCCAGCAATACGTTCAGGTCGACACCCGGGCGGCCGAGCCATCGATCGATCGATTGACCGCGCGCCTGTTCTTCGGTGGTGAGCTGGATCAACTCCAGGAACGCGCGGTTGGCGGTCAGGATCAGGCCGTCGGTATCGGTGACCATGAATCCGTCGGGAAGACTTTCGACCACGTCTGCCAGTCTGCTCTGCACGCGCGGCAGCGCTGCCGCGGAGGCTTCGAGCGACAGCGGTGACAGTCGCACCAGGAACAGCGACGCGTTGTCCTGCCGGAACATCGACGCGCCGACGAGAAACTCGCGCCGGCCTTCGACCAGACGCGCACGCACCTCGTCTGCACTGCCGGCAGCGCGCACTGCGGCGAGCAGCGACTGCAGGGAAAGGGTGCTCGGCGCATCGAAGCCTTCGGGAAACGGGCGTCCTACCAGGCGGCGCGCGCTCTCCTCGAGCAGCTGGGCAGCAGCAGGATTCGCATCGACCACGCGTTGCGTGGCGGCATCGATGATCAGTACCGCCTCTGCGGCCATCTGGAACAGCAGTCGATACCGGGTCTCGGCGTGGCGCAGGCGCAGATAGTCTCGCTCCATCGACTGCTGAACGTCGAGCAGCTTCTGCTGCAGCAATGCGATCGAGCGCAAGTTGCGTCCGACCGCGATCACGCGCCCCTTGTTGCCGACCTGCACTGCCGAATACAGCATCGGCAGATCTTCACCGCGCGCCGACGGATGATTCACATGGCGCCAGCGTGCCGGGACTTTCTCCGCCGCGTCCTTGAGGAGCTCTTCGACCTTGCTCCGGCTCTCGACCGTCACCGTGCTCGTCCACGGCTGACCGATCCAGTCGGCATACCCATCGAGCTCGAGTTCTTCGCTGCCGACGGCGAGATCGCGGATCACGCCGCCGGCATCGACGACCAGTGCGATGTCGGTCGCCACGGCAAGCAGCGTTGCCGTCGCCTCGGCGTCGAGTTCGCCGAGCGAGCGTTTGGGAGACCTGAACTGCCGTACTGCCGCGACATCCAACTTCTCGTCTCCCTTGATGCGGCGCCTTGCGTCATCCGCAGCGCGCGAGCAATCCGATCATCGTGTGTGCTTGAAGAACCGCCTGCCGGCCATCGCTGGCGGTGGTGTCCGCGCCGACGCGGGCAACCCAGTCCGGATGCTCGACGAACACCGGACCCCCCACCATCACCCCGATCCCGCGGTTGCGCGAACCCCGACGGATCGCGCGAATAGTCGTGGCCATCGAGTCCAGATGTCGCTCGGCGGACAGCGACAGGCCCACGACATCGAACCAGCGGCTGCGCACGTTCGCGGCGGGCTCGGTGCCGGATTCGCTGGCTTCGTCCTGGACTTGCCAGCCCGCGCGCCGAAAGAATTCTCCGACCATGTTCAGCCCGAAGGTGTGCTGGTCGCCGGGAGTCTGTCGCAGCAGCACGCGATGCGGCGGCTCGGCCGCGCGCGGCGCGGTGTGCAGCGCCATGCCCAACTCGTGCATCACCTCCTGCAACCGCCACAGTGCGACGGTCACGTCGGTGAACGAACACAGATCCGCATCCCACATGCGCCCGATCTGGCGCGCTGCCGGGCTCAGCAGATCGAGATAGACCGACTCGAGCGGCACCCCTGCCGCGGTGAGCGATTGGACGAAATCGATCGCCGCGGGCGTGCCATCGCCGAGCACGTGGCGCAGCAGCGCATGCACATGATCGACCGTCGGTCGGACGATGGGCGCCAGGGTCGTGCGCGGCTGTGCATTCGAATTCGAAGAATGCGCGAGCATCAACCGGGGAATGATTTCCCCCTCGATCGCGCGCACCAGACCCGCGATCCGGCGCTCGGCGCCGGCAATTTCCAATCCACTGTACCGCCCGGCCCCACCCGGGTGGGATACGGCATGCAACTCCCCGTCACATCCGAGATTATTGTTCTCGTTCAGATCTGCCATCGAGCCCTCCGTGCCTGACACCGACGCGATGCATCGCGCCGTGGTTGAACTTCCTCCGAAGAGGAGCCCTCATTCCCTTTCCGACGAAGCTGTCAGCGGCGATCCGGGCAGTTGAAGACAGGAGCTGCGCCCGTCCGGGCCGATTTTTATCGAGCGGTGAGCAACTTGCCGCCGGCCGAAACCCCGGAAAGAAGGTCCCGACGCCGAGCACGATACGCCGACGGCGACAGAAAACAAATGGAACCGCATTTCGTTGACAGTTGTCAAGTTCTTTTGACGTTAACTTAGGTTGACATTTTTTCCTGACCCGTCTAAATTCCTTGGACACCACCCACGGACGACAGGCGGGCACGTGCCGCAGACACACCATCGGGGTAGCCAGTGCAGCAGCCGCAACCAGCGCTAGACGCGGCGGCGGCGCTCCCGCGGACGCGTTCGGGGCCGCGTGCGCAAGCCGTGGCGACACCCGGGTTGTACACGCCGGAAGAACGCCGGCGCCGCGACAGCACGCGCTGGACGCTGGTGCAGGGCGTCCTCGCACCCTTCCAGTTGCTGGTCTTTCTGGTGAGTCTGGGCCTGGTGCTGCGCTACCTGTCGACCGGCGAAGGCTATGAGATCGCCGTAGCTTCGATTGTCATCAAAACCCTGGTGCTCTACACGATCATGATCACCGGTGCGATCTGGGAGAAGGTCGTGTTCGGCGTGTACCTGTTCGCGCGACCGTTCTTCTGGGAAGACGTGTTCAGCATGCTCGTGCTCGCGCTGCATACCGCGTATCTGGGCGCACTGGTCACCGGCGCGCTGACGCCGCGCGAACTGATGCTGCTCGCACTGGCGGCCTACGCGACGTACGTGATCAATGCGACGCAGTTTCTGCTGAAGCTGCGCGCCGCACGGCGCGAGGCCCCGGCGCGGGCCGAGTCGGGCATC
>JACMMK010000523.1 GCA_014379045.1 Burkholderiales bacterium | reverse complement strand
TCCTCGGCGATCGCGCGTGCGCGTGCGCCGCGACTGCGCCGACGCTTCGGCTTGACGCGGGTCGACTCCGGCAGCAGCATCTCTGCGCGCTCGGCTTCACCGACCCGCTGGAAGCGCGTCCACCATTCGCCCACCGACGCATCGAGCTCGCCGCTCGCACAGCGCAGGAGCAGGAAGTCGTAGCCCGAGCGAAACCGCTCGTGCTCGAGCAGGCGAAATGGTCGTCGTCCGAAGCGCTGGTCGAAACGCGGCTGCAGATACCAGATCTCGCGCATCTGCGAGGTGAAGCGCCGCGGCACCGCGAGTCGCGCGACCTGCCGCGCGACCACGTCGTCCATCGCCTCTCCCAGCGCGATCATCGGCGGCTTGCCGCGCTCGCCGGCGGGTGCCTCGGTCGAGCGTTTCCACTGCGCCAGCACTTCGTGCCAGAGCAGCGCAGCGAACAGGAATGCCGGCGAGACGCTCTTGCCGGCGTTCACGCGCGCATCGGTCGTGTCGAGCGCCAGCATCACGAACTTTTCGCCGAGCGGCTGCTCGAGGATCACGTCGAGCATCGGCAGCACGCCGTGGTGCAACCCTTCGTCGCGCAGTCGATTGACGCACGCGACCGCGCCTCCCGAGAGCAACAGCTTCAGCATCTCGTCGAACAGTCGCGCCGGCGGCACGTTGACGAGGAGCGGCGCCAGTTCGCGGATCGGCGCGCGCGTGGCCGGCTCGATCTCGAAGCCGAGCGCCGCAGCGAAGCGCACCGCGCGCAGCATCCGCACCGGATCTTCGCGAAAGCGCGTCGCCGGGTCGCCGATCATCCGCAACTGCCGCTGCTGCAGATCGTCGAGCCCGCGGTGGTAGTCGACGATCTCTTCGGCCTTCGGATCGTAGAACAGCGCATTCACCGTGAAGTCGCGGCGCGCGGCGTCCTGCAGCTGCGTGCCGAACATGTTGTCGCGGATCAGCCGACCGTGCTGGTCAGTCTGCCGGCTGCCGGGTTGCGCCGAGGGCGCGCGCGCCGGCTCGGGGGCCTCGAACGGATCGGCGTCCCCGTCGTTGCCATCGACCGGGTCGAGATCGGCTTCGGCGGGCGGGGTGCCGTCACCGCGGAAGGTCGCCGTCTCGACCATTTCCTGCCCGCACATCACATGCACGAGCCGGAAGCGCCGACCGATCACGCGCGAGCGCCTGAACAGCGCAGCGGCCTGCTCGGGCGTCGCATCGGTGGCGACGTCGAAATCCTTCGGCGTGCGTCCGAGCAGCAGGTCGCGCACCGCGCCCCCGACGACGAATGCCTTGTAGCCGCGCTCCTGCAGCGTCGAGGTGACGCGCAATGCACAGCCGCTGATGCGCTCGCGGGCGATGCCGTGGCGCGCGCGGGGGATGGTTTCGGCGACCTCGAACGCCGAAGGGATCTCGGGCCCTGCACCGCGGCTGCCGAACAATCGCCGCAGGAAAGAACGAATCATGAAAGAAGGCTGAAGCCTTCGTTAAGCGAATGGCCGCGAGTATACAACGCGGGTCTGCAACGTCGGCAGCGCGCGCCTGCGTCCGGCGCGCTCGCCAGTACCGCGCGGGTGCGCCGCGCACCCCGAACCCAAGGTTGCGCGCAGCACCGCTCAGTCATGCAGGCTTAGCACCGGCCAGCCACGCTCGAGCGCCCGGGCTCGCAGTCGCTCATCGGGATCGACTGCGACCGGATGGTCGGCCCACTCGAGCAAGGGCAGATCGTTGGCCGAGTCGCTGTAGAACCAGCGTTCGACGAAATCGCCCGCAGAGGCGCCGCGCCCCGCGAGCCACGCTTCGACCCGCGTGACCTTGCCTTCGCGGAAGCACGGCACCCCGACCACCTTGCCGGTGAATTCACCGTCGATCTGCTCGGGCTCGGTCGCGATCAGGTGCGCGACGCCGAACGCGCGCGCGATCGGCGCGGTGACGAACGAATTGGTCGCGGTGACGATCGCACACATCGCGTCGCGATGTCGGTCCACCAGGGCACGCGCCGGGGCGCGCATCATCGGCACGATCCGGCGCGCCATGAACTCGCGATGCCAGCGCTCCAGAGTCGCCCGCGGATGCTGCGCAAGCGGCGCCAGCGCGAACTCCAGAAATTCGTTGATGTCGAGCGTCCCCGCCTTGTACTGCGCAAAGAAGGCCTGATTGCGTGACTCGTAGGTCGCCCCTTCGAGCACGCCCGATTCGATCAGGAACTGTCCCCATTCATAGTCGCTGTCTCCGGCGAGCAGCGTGTTGTCGAGGTCGAAGAGAACGAGTTTCATGGGGCGCAGACAAGAGATGGAGCCACGGAATGCCCGTCAGCCAGGTTGGGAAGCGGATCAGCCGAGGCTGCGCAGCCACTCGCGCGCGAGGGGCAGTGTGAGCGTGCGTTTGGCCGCGAGCGAGTAGCGATCGAGTGCCTCGATGACCGCGAGCAGGCTCGGCATGTCGCGCGGCATCGTCTGCAGCAACCACGCGAGCACGTCGTCGCCGAGCACCACACCGCGCGCCAGCGCGTGACCGGCCATCGCCGCGGCCTTCTGCGCATCGGTCAGCGGACGCACTTCATACGTCAACCCCCACGACAGCCGCGTGATGAGATCGGCGCGCAGGGGCAACGCCGCTGGCGGGCTGTTGCCCGATACCAGCAGCATGCATCCGGGACGTTCGACACGCACCGTGTTGTACAGGTTGAAGAGTCGCTGTTGGCCGCCCGCATCGAGCGTATGGACATTGTCGAGTGCGATTCGTCGCAGCGCAGTGCCAGTGGCGTCGACGAGCAGTTCGATCCCCGATGGCGCATCGGGTGCACCCAGGTCCAGGTAGCGGCCCGTGCCCGGGCTGGCGCCGACGCCAGCGACGACGGTCGCGCGCAACAGGTGCGAGCGCCCCGACCCCGCGCCTCCCCACAGGTAGACGAAGCGGTCCGCCCCGGTGCAGTCGCCGCGCAGTTGCGCGACGAGTTCGGCGTTATCGCCGACGACGAAGGTGTCGAATGTCTGTTGTGGTACCGGCACGAGATCGAGCAGGCGCTGCGGATGCTCCGACGCGCGCAGGCCAGTGCGCGTGCCGGCGGGCCCGGCGGGCAACGGCGCGATCGGCGCATCGGAGCGTGCTGCGTCCTCGCCCATGTCAGGCCCGATACAGCGCGCTGGCGAGATAGCGCCCGCGCAGATGGCGCAGCCATACCAGCAGCGCTGCGCTCGCCGGCAATGCGAGCAGCACGCCGACGAATCCGAACAGTTGCCCGAACGCGAGCAGCGAGAAGATCACCAGCACCGGATGCAGGCCGATGCGGTCGCCGACCAGCCGCGGTACGACGACATAGCCCTCGACCAGCTGGCCGACCGCAAACACCGCCCAGACCCAGAACACCGGGCCCATTTCCTGGAACTGGATCAGCGCGACGACGGTGCCGAGCGCAATGCCGAACACCGCGCCGACATAGGGGATGAACACGACCATGCCGGTCAGAAGTCCGATGGCGACCGAATAGTCGAGCCCGACCCCCCACAACGCGATCGTATAGAACGCGGCCATGATCGCCATCACCGAGAGCTGGCCGCGCAGGAACTCACCGAGCACCGCATCGATTTCGCGCGCGAGCTTCGATACCGTGGCGTGCTGGTCGCGGGGTACCAGGTATTCGATCTCGTCGACAATATGTTTCCAGTCGCGCAGGAAATAGAACAGCACGACCGGCACCAATACAAGGTTGACGAAGAAGCCGACCACCGCGAGACCTCCGGTGGCGAGCGAGGGCACCAGCCACGCCGCGATCGTCTGGGGCGAGGGCGACTGTTTGAGCATCAGTGCCTTCAACGCCTCGAACTCGAGTTCGATGCCGAAATACGCCTGTGCGAGCGGCGTCAGCGTCATGCGCGCCCATTCGAACAAGCGCGGCAGGCGTTCGGTGAGGCGCAGCAGTTGCTGCTGCAGCAGCGGTACCAGGACCAGCACCAGCGTGATCGCGAGCGTCGCGATCAGCAGCAGCACCAGCACTGCGGCCCAGGTGCGCGACAGACCACGCCGGGCTAGCGCACTCACCACCCCCTCGAAGATGTATGCGAGGGTCAGCGCGCAAAGGAACGGCGCCAGCACCGGCCCGAGCAGATAGAGCAGGTAGCCGGTGAGCGCAGCGAACGCCAGCCAGAACAGATGCTGGTTGACCCGGGCCCGCCGGGCTTCCGGTGTGCCTTCGCCGAAGCTCATCTTCCCTCTCCGACGCCCCGAATCGACGGATCGAAAGCGACGATGCGTGAGCCCGGCTCGGGTCCGTCTATCCCGTCACGTGTCAGGTGACGGGACTCTCGCCCCGGGCCTCGGGGGCTCATGGGTGGGTACGCCATGCGGGTCGACGGTCGGGCAATCGGAACGGCTTTGTTAGACTCACCCATGGACTGTATCTGCCACGCCACCGGAACTCAACAGCGAGCCCGCCTTTGAACGAGCGCGACAACGAGCGCCCCGACGCCGACGCGCGCCGATCCACCGCACCGTCCCCGGGGATGACCTACCGCGACGCCGGCGTCGACATCGACGCCGGCGACGCGCTGGTCGAGAACATCAAGCCGTTCGCCGCGCGCACGCGTCGCGACGGGGTCCTCGCCGGCATCGGCGGTTTCGGTGCGTTGTTCGAAGTGCCGAAACGTTACCGCGAGCCGGTGCTCGTCTCCGGCACCGACGGGGTCGGCACCAAGCTGAAGCTCGCATTCGCGCTCGACCGGCACGACACCATCGGCATCGATCTGGTCGCGATGAGCGTGAACGACGTGCTGGTGCAGGGGGCCGAGCCGCTGTTCTTTCTCGACTACTACGCGACCGGCCGCCTCGACGTCGCGGTCGCGACGCGCGTCGTGAAGGGCATCGCCTACGGCTGCGAGCTCGCAGGGTGCGCGTTGATCGGGGGCGAGACGGCCGAGATGCCGGGCATGTACGCGGCCGGCGAATACGATCTCGCGGGTTTCTGTGTCGGTGTGGTCGAGAAGTCCCGGATCATCGATGGCTCGAAGGTCGCGCCCGGGGACCTCGTGCTGGGGGTGCACTCGAACGGTCTGCATTCGAACGGCTACTCGCTCGCGCGCCGCATCGTCGAGCATGCGGCCCCCGACCTCGATGCCGATTTCCACGGCGCCCCGTTCGCCGAGGCATTGATCGCACCGACCCGCATCTATGTGAAGCCGGTGCTCGCGCTGCTCGCCACGGTTCCGGTCAAGGCGCTCGCGCACATCACCGGCGGCGGCCTGCCCGGCAACCTGCCGCGTGTTCTGCGCGCGCATCTGAGCGCGCGGCTCGACGCACGCACGTGGCAACGCCCTCCCCTGTTCGACTGGCTGCAGGCCGCGGGCAACGTCACCGACGCGCAGATGTACACCACCTTCAACTGCGGCATCGGCATGGCGGTGGTCGTGGCCGCCGATGACGCCGAACGCGCGATCGAATCGCTGACGCGCGCGGGCGAACACGTCGACATCATCGGCGCGATCCACGCGCGGCGCGACGACGAGCCGCAAACGTCGATCTCCGACGCCTGAAGCGATCGACTTCGATGCCGCTCCCCGGTGCAGCGCTGCCCGCGATCGTCGTTCTGGTCTCCGGCCGTGGCACGAACCTGCGCGCACTCGTGGCAGCGGAGCTCCCGTGCCGCATCGCCGCGGTGATCAGCAATCGGCCCGAGGCCGCGGCACTCGCGTTCGCGCGTGAGCAAGGCATCGCGACCGCGATCGTCGATCACGTCGGCTTCGCCTCGCGTGCCGCGTTCGAGCACGAACTCACAACGCAGATTGATCTGCACACGCCGACGCTCGTCGTACTGGCCGGCTTCATGCGGATCTTCAGCCCCGGTTTCGTCGCGCACTACGCAGGTCGTTTGCTGAACATCCATCCGTCCTTGCTGCCCGCGTACCCCGGCCTGCACACACACCGGCGCGCGCTCGCCGATGGCGTACGCGTGCATGGGTGCACCGTGCATTTCGTGACCGACGCGCTCGACAGCGGCCCGATCATCGTTCAGGCGGCGGTGCCGGTGCACGATGACGACAACGAAGACGCGCTCTCGGCGCGGGTGCTCGCACAGGAGCATCGGCTGTATCCACAGGCGGTGCGCTGGTATCTGGAACGCCGGCTGGATCTGGCCGAGGGTCGAATACGCGTCGTTGATGCGCCGCATCCGCGCCGTCCCGGCACGCGCACGGCCGATGCGCTGATCTGGCCGGCGCTGGATTGACTGCCAACGAGATCTCCGCGATGAATGACCCGCACGATGCTGCCTCGCGACCGTCGACGAAGCAGGTGGCGACGCCGCGAAACGTGGGAACCGGGGTCGCCTCGCTATGCCTGTTTCTGTGTCTGGCGTTCGCCGCGCCGCTCGAGCCTGCCCGCGGTGCAGACGTCGACGGCGGGCCGGCCACGAGCGCGCTGCCCGATCGGGTGAGCCTGTCCTATTCGCTGGCGCGCGCAACGATCGAGATCGCCCGCGTCGACGAGACCTGGGAGCGCAAGGGCACGGCGTATTCGCTGGTGAGCGAAGCGCGCGCAGTCGGGGTCGCGGCACTGCTCGCCCGCGGTCAGGGCTGGCGGCGGGAGAGCGTGGGCATGATCACCACGGACGGACTGCGCCCGCTGCAGTTCACCGACCAGCGCGGTTCGAACCCTGCGCAGCGAGCGCGTTTCGACTGGGACGCGAAGCTGATCCGTTTCGAACGACTCACGACGGGCGGGTCCGGCAACACGGCGCCGGCCGAGCCGGGCGATGCGCAAGCGCTGCCCGCAGGGACCAACGACCGTTTGAGCTTTCTGTATTCGATCGCGCAACGCGCGCGCGTGCCCGCAGGAACGTGGACCGTGGCAATCACCGACGGCCGGCGGGTCACGCAGTATCGCTTCCAGGTGACCGGTCGTGAGACCCTGGACACGCCCGCGGGACGCTTCGATACGCTGCGGATATCGCGCGTGCGCGAGAAGGGCGACACCGGCACCGACGTCTGGCTCGCGCTCGATCGCAGCCTGATTCCGGTGCGCGTGATGGTGACGGAACCCGACGGCACCATCTTCGATCAATTGCTGGTACAGATTGGACCGTCGTGAGCACGCGAGGCCCGCGGCGAGGGGCCCGTCACCTGAAAGGTGACGGGATCGACGTAGCCGAGTCGGGCTCCTCTCATCGTCCCGCAACAACCTTCGATTCCGGACGTTGGAGATAGACGATGAGCACGCGAGGCCCGCGGCCAGGGACCCGTCACCTGAAAGGTGACGGGATCGACGTAGCCGAGTCGGGCTCGTTCATCGTCCCGCGATTTCCTTCGAGCAGGAACAGTGGAGATAGACGATGAGCACGCGAGGCCCGCGGCGAGGGGCCCGTCACCTGAAAGGTGACGGGATCGACGTAGCCGAGTCGGGCTCCTC
>JACMMK010000522.1 GCA_014379045.1 Burkholderiales bacterium | reverse complement strand
TCGAGTTCATTCGTCACCTCGCCACGGTCGAACGCGACATCGAGGTGGTGCTGTTCGCCGATCGACCCCTCGGCGCGAGCCTGCCCGAAGGCGTGCGCTTCGAACAGGTCGTGGTGCCGGTGCGCCATCGACGATTGCAGCGCCTGTTCGACGGATGGATCGCGTTCACGCTTGCGCCTGCGCTGCGCGCAGCGCGCATCGATGCATTCTGTTCGCTGAACACCAAGTTCCCGCCCGGCGCGATACCGGCGTTCACCACCGTCCATGGCGTCGAGTGGTACTACTTCCCTCAGGGCTACCGGCGTCTGGAGCGCGCGAAGCAGTGGCTCTGGTTCCAGCTCGCGGTGCGGCGCAGTGAGGGCGTGATCACCTTTGCCATGCACACGCGTGCCGATATCCTGCGCATCCACCCGGGTTTGACGAGGCCCGTGCAGGTCGTGCCCGAGGGCGTGGATCCGATGTTTCGTCCCCTGCCTCGGCGCGAGCATTCGACCGCATTGCTCGAGCGACTGGACCTTGCGCAACCCTACCTGCTTTCGGTGTGCAGCCTGGTGCCGCGCAAGAACATCGACGGCCTGCTGCGCGCCTTCGCGCAGCTTCGGCGCGACCGGCCCGGTCCCCTCAGTCTGGCCTTGGTCGGCCGCTCGGGCTGGCGCGCAGGGCAGCTACATGCGCTCGCCGATGAACTCGGCATCGCCGACTCGGTGCGCTTCACCGGCTGGTTGCCCGATGCTGAACTGGTGCAACTGTACAACCAGGCTGTGGTATTCGTGTACCCGTCGAAGTACGAGGGCTTCGGCCTGCCCCCGCTCGAGGCGATGGCGTGCGGGGTGCCGGTGGTGACATCCGAGCGCAGTGCGACAGCGGAGGTCGCGCGCGGCGCAGCGATCCTGATCGATCCCGATTCGGTCACTTCGCTTGCCGAGGGCATCGGCCAGGCACTCGATGACCCTGCCCTGCGCAAGCGGCTTGTGCAGGCAGGTTTCGCGCGCGTGCAGCGTTACAGCTGGCGCGCGATGGCCGAGCAGGTGGTCGACTTCATCGACACGACGCTGGCCAGCGCTCGATGACGTCGTTCAGTAAGCGCCTTCGCGCCGGAGCACCACCGGCACGGTGCGCAGCAGGATCTTCATATCGAGCGCCAACGACCAGTTGTCGATGTACTCGAGGTCGAGTTCCATCCAGCGCTGGAAATCTACATTGCTACGTCCGGAAAGTTGCCACAAACAGGTCAACCCGGGCAGCACGCTGAAGCGTCGACGCTGCCAATCTTCGCGGAAGCGCTCGACGTCGCGCAGTGGCAACGGACGGGGACCTACGAGGCTCATCTCGCCACGCAACACGTTGAACAGCTGCGGCAACTCGTCGAGGCTGGTGCGCCGCAGAAACCGGCCGAGCGGGGTGACGCGGGGGTCGTTGCGGATCTTGAACGCCGCGCCGTCGGCTTCGTTCTGCGCTTCGAACGAAGCCTGCTGCTTCTCGGCATCGACCGTCATCGTGCGGAATTTGTACATCGCGAACGGACGCTTGGTCTGCCCGACCCGGGCCTGACGGAACAATGCCGGCCCAGCGCTCGTGTATCGGACTGCGAGCCCGATGACGATCAGCACCGGCGCCAGTGCGATCAGTGCCGAGGCCGCGGCCAGCACATCGAGGGCCCGCTTGACCGCCATCCGTCCCCCGATTTCGGGGCCGGTGATGAAGCGAACCACCGGGTTGTCGCCGACCAGTCCGACGCGCGTGCGCGCGAGCTGCATCGTGAACAGATCCGGCAACAGCATCACCGGCACACCCTGCTTCTCCGCCTCGAGCGCAACCTGCTGCGTCTGCGCGTAGAGCGAGCGGATCGGCAACGCCACGAAGATCTCGTCGATGACGTTGGCGGACAACAGACGCGGGAGATCGTCGAACCCGCCCAGCACCCGGCTTCCGTCGGTGAGCAGATCCACGTCATCGACGAAACCTACGATTCGATAGCCGAGTTCGGGAGCGGCACTGATCGCCGCCACTAGCCGCCGGGCACGCGGCCCAGTACCTACGATCAGAACGAAACGAAGATTGCGGCCGTTCGTGCGCAGCCGATGCAGGCCGACGCGCATCGCCAGACGTGACAATGAAACGAGCGTCAGCAGTACTGCGAACACGTTCAACACCAGCAGCCGCGAAGCTGCGCGCGCATCGAGCAGGACGAGCTCGACGATCAACAGACCGGTGGCGAGCGCGCAGGCGATGATCACCTCGCCCAGCTCCTTCGCCATCGAGCCGATCCGGCGCGAATCGTACAGGCCCCGGCTCGCCAGGATGTAATGCCAGCCGATCATGAACGTACCGGCAACGAAGGAAAGTATCTGCACATCCTGGTCGGCCGTCGAGGTCTGCGGCTCGAGGTGATGGGTCAGCGCCAGCGCGGCGGCAAGCGAGCCCAGACCGATCAGCGCGTCCCACGTCTTCAGCCCTACGAGCGCGACCTCGCGCCGTGAAGCGGGCGCGCTCATGCCTCGCCACGAGCGGCGAGACGCCACGACGGTGCGACGCCACGCGC
>JACMMK010000521.1 GCA_014379045.1 Burkholderiales bacterium | reverse complement strand
GGCGCAGGCGGCGCAGCACGAGCAGGGCCGCCGCCAGGGTTGCCAGCAACGCGCTGCCTAGCAGCACCCCCGTCAGCATGCGCCAGTCGGTCGCCTCGAGGCCGAGGTTGCGCAGCAGTCGCTGTTGGCGCTGCGTGTTGTACGAGAGCACCCACTGATTCCAGCTGTTGGAAATCGCGTCGAGCGCGAATCCGGCGTTGGCGAGGAACGGCACCGACCCGCGCACCATCATCGGTAGCGGATCGGTGTCGGCGATCGATGCGGCAATGCCCGACTCGACCCGCGACGGCGACACCGCCGCCGTAGGATCGACACGCACCCAGCCCTCACCGGACAGCCACACCTCGGTCCACGCGTGCGCTTCGGCCTGGCGCACGACCAGATAGTTGCCCACCGGATTCTGGACCCCGCCCTGGTAACCGGTGACCACGCGCGCAGGGATCCCGGCGGCGCGCATCAGGAAGGTGAACCCCGACGCATAGTGTTCGCAGAATCCACGTCGGGTCTCGAACAGGAACTGGTCGACCGTGTGCGCCGACTCGAGCACCGGCGGGCTGGTCGTGTAGAAGAACGGTTCGTTGCGGAAACTTCGCAGCACGGCGTCGACCACGTCGCGGTCGGTGCGCGCGTTCTCGCGCAGACGCGCCGCCAGTGCGCGCGCCCTGGGATTGAGGTCCCCGGGCAACTGAAGTCCGCGCCGCAGATCGCCGTCGATCTCGGTTTCGCCGGCGCGATAGTTGAGCGCAGCACGGCCTTCGTAGCGCAGCCGGTTGCGCACCACGCCGTTCGCCAGCACGACGAAGTCGCTGCTGATCCGTGCATCGAGGGGCACGGCGGTCGGCATGTCGAGCGCGAGCAGCCAGCGTTCGTGGTGCGCTTCGAGGGTGACGGTGTAGGTGATAGGCGGGGACAGCGCGCGCACCGTTGGCGGCGCGCTGCTCGCGCGCCCCGCGCCGACCGTCCAGATGCGTCCGTCGAATTGCCAGAAAACCGGCCCGCGCCAGTACAGGTCCGCGGGACGCGGTGTCGCCCCGGCGAACTCGACCCGGAAGGCGACGTCGCTCGACGCCGAGAGCTGGCCGAAACTGCCTGGACTCATCGAATCCGACAACCCGGTGACGCCCCGCGTCGCATCGCGCGGCAGCCCCCACAGCGGGCCCGGGATGCGCGGAAAGAACAGGAACAGCACGATCATCAGCGGCACCGCCTGCACCAGCAGCTGGGCGGCGAGCACCGCGCCCCGGCGCAGCTGCGCGTCGCGGTGCTGGAACCCGATCATCGTCGTGGTGATCAGCCACACGGCGAGCAGCATCAGCGCTGCGGTAGGCAGGGTCTGCGAATACAGGAAGTTCGTGATCACCAGGAAGTAGGCGAGAAACACCAGCACGACAGCGTCGCGCTGGGTGCGCAGTTCGAGCAGTTTCAGCGCGATCATGATCGACAGCAGCGCGACGCCCGCCTCACGGCCGAACAGCGTGCCGTACTGGAGAAAGACGCCGCCGCTCGCCGCGCTCACCAGGGCGATCAGCAACGGGCGTGGGGGCGCCAGCACGCGCCGTTGCATCACCGCGATCCGGTACGCCATCAGCAGCGCGATCAGCACCGACAGCCACCACGGCAGTCGCAGCGTGTGCGGCATCATCACGACCGCGAGCGACGCGAGCAGCGCCCAGCCGTTGCGCACGCCCGGCGCCACGTCGATCTCGTGCTGGCGCACCTGTAACACGCGCCGGCCGATGCGAAACGCGCGCCAGAATGCGAGTGCGCTGCCGAGCGCGAGCAACGCGCGGGGCGCGCCGAACAGCAACGGCGCGACGATCAGCGGCGCGATCAGTGCACACCAAAGCGCTTCACGCGTCCAGCGGGCGGTGCCGAGCGGCAGACTCAGTGCGCTGATGTTCACCGCGGCGCTTCGTAGAGCGCGAGTGCTTCGAGCGCGGCGTCGCGCTGCGTGTCACCCGCCGCCGGCGCCAGGGTACGCCCGGGCAGACGCAACCCGAAAGCGGT